>JAIEBL010000099.1 GCA_029069015.1 Clostridiales bacterium | reverse complement strand
TTCTAAAAGCGTTTACAGTATACTACATTTTTCGCGGTTGCACAACGGTTTTGCGGCAGGTGTGTCGATAAAATAAGAAAAACGCCTCGGGTTGCACATAGGGCAGTCGGGGCGCTTGCGTTTTATCATGGGAACTTTTTAGGCTTGCTCTTGATTCAGGTCGCGTAGCTTTTGGTAGTATTCGTTGCCTTTTTCGCCTTGGAAATAGTCGCAGTAGAAAATGCGGTTGGTGTGTCCCGTTTTGTCGAGAAGTTTTCGGCTCGCTTCTTCTAAGTTTGTCATGTAGGTAGCATCTACGTCGTCCGATTTATAGTAAATGCGGTTGAGGGAGGAGAAGTAGACTTTGTCGGTAAAGAAGACGTCGTAGGCGCGGGAGTAGAGCACGCTTTCGCTGTCGGTAAACACGCTCTGCCCGTATAAAAGATTGGAATACGTCTTGATGCCGAGAAGATCATAAATCGTGGGCAGAATGTCCGCCGTGCAAGTAAACTTATCGATCTTCTTCGCGTATTCTTTGTGTTCGCCGTTTCCGATGCGAACCATAAACGGAACGCGGTAGAGATCGGTGTAGTTCTTGCCGCATGTATAATCGCGGTCCGTAATGTCCTTGACGTAGTTGGAAAGGGAGTAGTAGTAGGCGTTGTGGTCGCCGAACAGCACGACGATCGTGTTGTCTTTGAGGCCCCGCGTTTCGAGGTAATAGTCGATTCTGCCGATTGCCGCATCGAGCTCCATGGCGGCGGCTACGTAGGTGCGGAAGTACTTTTTGGTGGCATAGTCCTTGTCGTTTTCTTCGGGCATGGGCGCAAGTCCGCATGCGTCCAACTTATCGTAATACTTTTGCAGGTTTTTCCGTTCCTCGTACTGCCCGTGTTGGGTGATGGTGGTGATGTAGGTGTAGAACGGTTTGTCGGTGGGGAACATCTGCTCGTAGCAGGTGTCGACCATTTCGCTGTCGAGGTTGCGTTCGCCTGCGTCGATATACGAGGTCATGCCCATGTCCACCATTTGGTCCTGCGACGTATAAGAATCGAAGCCGACGGCATTCGGATGGTAGACGTTGCGGTTGTAGAAGTTGTTCGTGCCGTTGTGGAAAATATTGGCCGCCGTTTCGGGTTTAAATGCCTTCAACGTACGGGCGAGTGAGGTCACGACGGTGTTTTTGGGATAATCGTAGTTGGTCAGCTTTTCGGTGGGATAGCATCCGATGATTGAAAGGTTTTCGCTGATATCCGTCTTTTCGCGTGCATGGAAGTTGGTCATTGCCACGCTTTGGTCGTAAAACTTATACAAATTCGGGTAAAGCGTCCTGAGTTTGGCTTTCGTTTCGGCGTCGTTGGGGACGCCGTTGGGGAAGTCGTCGTTACCGCTCTCGGGGAAGCACGACATAAAGCTCATCCATTCGAATGTTTCGCCTAAAATCGTAA
>JAIEBL010000098.1 GCA_029069015.1 Clostridiales bacterium | reverse complement strand
GGCGGGGACTGCACGAATTTTGCGTCGCAGTGCGTGTTTGCGGGTGCGGGCGTTATGAATTATACCCCGACGTTCGGTTGGTATTATACAAGCGTAAACGACCGTACGGCGAGTTGGACGGGCGTCGAATATTTCTATAATTTTTTAACGGGGAACGTGAAAGGGATTGGGGGCGGTGCAGGCCCGTTGGCCGAAGAAGTCACTTCCGATAAAATCGAAATCGGCGATATTATTCAGTTGGGCAGAGCCACCGGCGACTTTTACCACACGCCTGTGGTCGTCGGCTTTGCAAACGGCGATCCGCTCATTGCCGCACACTCGTTTGACGCGTACGGCAGGCCGCTCTATTCCTATACGTTCGAACGCATACGGTATCTGCATATTCTCGGTGTACGCTCCGAATAGAAGCGTTTCGGCTTACCGTTGCGTACCGAACGCAAACGCCCCCTTACGGTGTATTGCATAGGGATAAAAAGCGAGGAAAGATAGCCTATTCGGTCCTTGCTTTTTTTATTTGATTCTGATATAATGCAAATAGGATAAACGGTAATACAGAGGCTGAAATGATGATGAAAAAACTGATTGCTTATTGTGGGCTTAACTGCGAAAAATGCGACGCGAGAATCGCTACGCTACATAACGATAATGCTTTGCGCGAAAAGGTTGCTCGGCTTTGGTCAGAGATGAACGGCGTGGAAATTACGCCCGAGATGATAAATTGCGAGGGCTGTCGCATGGATGGGGTCAAAACACCTTTTTGCAATAGCCTTTGTCCTATAAGACAATGTGCGCTCGGCAAAGCCCTCGAAACTTGCGGCGACTGTTCGGAGATGGGTAACTGCCAAACTGTCGGTATGGTCATATCGAATAATGCCGAAGCGTCAGCCAATCTTAAAAATAGCGGCTTGCCCGAAAATTGAATTACGCAATACGATAAAAGGTAATTCAGCGAGAAGATTTTGGTGAAAATATGGTTTATTCTATTTGCGAACGCTTCATGACGAAAGCTCATCCGGCTTATTTAGAGTGGCAAACGGACTGTCAATGTGAGGAGATTGTTTCGGCGGATTGCAGTCTTTTTGATCATGAGATATTGTGGGAATATGATGATAAAAGAAATCTTGCGGAAAATGAACAATGGCTTGCTGTTCTTGTTATAAAGAAAGGCGATAACGTTCCGACTCTTGAAGGTTTTGAATTTTGCGGTTATGACCTTGTAGAAGGAGAGTATGAGTTTGATACAGGGTTTGGAACCAGTTCATTAACCAATTGTTCCTTCGATGAAGTTTTTTCATTTAAGGATCTGAATAAATACGGTCTTTTGGATAGTCGAAAAGAGGCTGAACGTTTACAAGAGCTTTTACCCGAAAGATTTCCCGATGAACCTCACGCATACTGTATAATATGTGCTGTATGGCGAAAAACCCAAAATAGTAAATAAGGGAAATTTCATTTGCTGTCGTCATTGCGAGGAGCAAAGCGACGAAGCAATCCAGACTAAGAATATGGGTAAAAGCATTCCTCTCGCGGCTTTCGTCCCGGATTGCTTCGCTATGCTCGCAATGACGGGTAGCGCTATGCCGAAGCGGAAAGACAAATTTCAATTTACCGCTCCGAATACGGCCGGGGAGTAACAATGCCGAATGCCGTTGACAATAGGGCAACGGGCATGGTATAATTCGTATATAATCAAAAAGGAGAATCAATATGGGGAAAATCACTTGGAAAGACGTACAGAAGCATCTCGATAAAACCTACAAGACCGAAAGAACGGACACCGATCTGGTAAAGATCGTATTCGTTTATCCGGACGACAACGACAGAACGCAGCTTGTTCTCGTCGATCACGAGCAACAGGAAAAACGATTGGTCGTTGAGGTGCTTTCGCGCGTCGGCGAAATCGCCACGAGCCGTTTGCCCCAAGTGCTCGAATATATCGGCAAAAAGTATTTCGTGGCGTTGGAGAAAATGGGCGATATTTACTACGTAAGAGTTTCGCTCGATATGAACTACGTGCCGCTCGAAGCGATCGGAAATCTTGTCGAACTCGTCGGTCGCACCGCCGATACGCTCGAAAAGGACTTCGTCGGCGGCGACGACAACTGATAGCGTATAAAATATCCGTCAAAAAAAAGAGCACCGCTTACGATGTATTTCATAGGGCATTTTTATGGATATTTTTGAAACATATATACAAAAATACAAACGCGATGAAAATTGTCGAGCACTAACATGTAAATCTTATAAAAAGGTCTACGAGAATAACTCGCATGAATCATTAGCGAACAATAAAACAAATTTTGAATTGGCAACATACGGTGATGCCTTAATGAAATTTGCGTTGTGCTCATTATTGTTGGATAAGGTTGAACAGCTTTCTGAATACAAGAAAAAATACGAAGAAGATAAATTTCTCATCGAAGTGGTAGCAAAGCATTACAAATTAATTGATTATATGAATTTCGATAGAGACGATGAAAAAATTCCAAAAAAATACGTATCGTACGAAGCGGGAAATAATAATCCAACAAAATATATAGCTACAACAGTTGAAGCGGTGATAGGTGCAATTTATCATGAAAAACAGGACTTCGATAGCATCTGTGAACTTATAAAAAGCTGGTGGGATTTAGAATAAAAGCCCACTATACTTCGTTTACGAAGATAGAGAATTTTTTGTTTGTCCACGAAAGAAATCTCTATAACAGGCACCCCTCGCGGGTGCTTTTTTATGCGGTGGGGAATGCAAACGAGACCTTCACCGAAAGGGACAATTCGCAGTGGGCAAACATGTTATATGTCTGCGTCTATTCAGGCGAATTGAACAAATCGCAAATATCAACCTCCATTACGCGAGCTATCCTGAATAACGCGATAAGTTCAAAATCTTTTCCCGCTGAAATTTGATTGAAAGTTAAAATGCTGATTTTACATTTTTGACAAAAATCAGTTGCTGTCAAACCATTCTTTTTTATATACTCGTTTATTCTTTGTGTATTGACCGGATTTTTCATAATCCCGACTCCTTTACCGATTGGTAATGATATTTTAACATTACCATTTGGTAAAAGTCAAGTGTTTTATTACCATTTGGTATAAAATGATACTGTGAGGTGGGACTATGAATAAATTTGCCGAGAGGCTCGGAGAACTGAGAAATGAGAAAAACCTTTCTCAGAATGAATTGGCTAAACAAATCAATATCAGTGTCGCATGCATCAACAGATGGGAAAACGGTCTGAGAATTCCGAATATAGAAAGCATCGTTATACTTTGCAATTTTTTCGGGTGCAGCGCGGATTATCTGATCGGTCTGGAAGATTAAGGCATACTCTTTTCGCGCGTTAAAGTGTAACCGCCCGCCCATCATGCTTGTTGCGATTGGCATCGGCGACGGAATAGAAAAGGTAAAAGAGTTTAAATATGGAAAAAGCGGTCAAGGTTCTATTTTTGGATATATACGGCGTGCTGTGCCTGCACGAATACGGCGTAGTCAATTGGGACGATAACGTCGACGACTACGTTTTCGACGCGCAGTGTTGCCGTCGGTTGAGAGAAATAATAGATGCGACGGGTTGTAAGCTCGCGCTGTCAAGCTCTTGGCGTTTGCAGGAAAAGGATTGTCGGAATGTTCTGCGCCAGCTCAAACCGTTCGGCGTAACGTTTGAAGACTTTATCGGCGCTACGCCCAGCCTCATGCACCGCGGAGACGAAGTAATGACGTTTATCGCACACCACCCCGAGATCGGCACTTTCGTCGCCGTCGACGACGAGGACTTTTCGGGCGATCGTTTTCCCGCCGACAGGCTTGTATTGACTAAGCTGGAGCGGGGTATAACGGAGCCTGTAAAAGCATTGATCATCCGAAAACTGAACAGCGTGTCTGCCTGAAGTTTTGCCGTTCGGCGGCGTTTTTTAATTGGTTGCCCGCCGCGTAAAGATTGCCATGCGCTGTGTTTTATGGTATACTGCTTGCATGAACACTTCTCTTATAGGCACAGAAATCATCGCGCAACGCGTATTCAATCCCTTGTACATTCTTATCGACTCGATTTTTCTTGTCGGACTGATGGCGCTTCTGATCGTTAAGCGGAAATACCTGACCGCCATATTCGGGCTTTTCGGCGGCATACTGTATTTCGTGGTCGATTACGGGATATTTCATGCGGCACTGCACACGCGCTCGATAGAGGGCGGCAGTATGTTCGGCGTGTTGCTATGGATGTCGATGAGTTACGGCATAACCAACTTTGTATGGATATGGCTGTGGAGCGCGCGCGACGAACACAAATTCGAGTGGACGCTTCTCATTCTCGTGTGGTGGTTTGTTGCGCCCATGCTCGCAAACGCCGCGCCCGATCTTCAACCGATAAAGATACAGCGCACGACCGGCGCGTATCATTGGGTGATGGCGCTCATACTCGTCGTAGGATACTTCGCCGCAATTATCTACAATCTGTTGCAAAAAGACAAATCGAAACGCTTTCCCATATTTTGGATGCTTTTGATAGGCGTCAGCGTACAGCTCGGTTGGGAAGCGGGGCTACTCCTCGGCGGCATCCGTTCTGCGGAATTCGGGGTGCTGCAAAAGCTGACGACGCTGGTCGTAAACTCGCTGTTCGAAACGAATCTGGGAATCGTCCCCATATACTGCATTTATGCGCTGATCACCTCGCGCTTTACCGAGGACTTAAAGCGCCGCGACAAAGTACCGTTCACGACCCGTATATCCGAACTGAACGCAATAGAAATATTCGGGCGTAATAAAACCCGCACGTCGGACTGATAACTTCACGACAAAACAGCACCGCTTGCGGAGTATTTGATAGTGGATAAAATGTTAAGGTGAATAAGCAATTCCCTTGCCTTTTGCTTTTAGCCTTGATACGATAAATAAAGATAAGCGGAGACGTATATATGAAAAAAAGCGACAAAATAAATTTATTACACAATGCAATAGGAACATATGATATTTGCCGCTGCGTTTTTAACTATGATCCTGGCTACTGGTATTTTTATATTCTTGACGTTTCGGAAAATTTAGTACTGGGTATTCACGAAGTTGATTTCATGCTTGACGGGTTTCAAATTCGAAAAATATCCGATATAAAAAAACTCAAAATCGGAGATGGCATTTGTCAAAAAATAAATGAGGAAAACAGATTGCTTGACGGAATCGAGAAACCTTCGATTACGTTATCCTCTTGGCAATCTGTATTCGAGTCGTTACAACCGCTCAATAAGTTAGTTATCGTTGAAAATGAGAAAACAGACAATGACAATAACTTTTTTTATATGGGTTACGTGACGGAAATAAAGAAATCATATATTGTTTTTTCTTCGGTTGACGCTGACGGCGTATGGGATGATAATATTAAAATCTCATATTCCGAAATTACAAGAGTATCCTTTGATGACCGATATTCCCGAACGTGGCAAAAATATTTAACGCAACATTAAGTATTATTATGCTTTTGTATGAAATCAGAAAAATGTATAGCTCACTATACTTCGCTTACGAAGATAGCGGGCTATTTGTTTGTCTACGAGAAAATTTTCTAAAAAATAGCATCTCTTACCGTTATAATAGCGCGTGATAATGGTTAACCGTCATTGCGAGCGAATGCGAAGCAATCCAGCTTTAACGAATCGTTTGTTCTGGATTGCTTCGTCACCACGTTCCTCGCAATGACGAGTAGTCGAATAGATTTCAATGTATACTCCAAACTTTAAAGCGGAATTTCTATTGCTTTTGCGCCGAATATGGTATATAATTACGGTATGGACTGGATCACGCAAGCCGTAATTATATTTACCGTTACGGTCGTTACGCCGACAATATTGACGCTGCTGTATAGGACCAAAACCAAAGAAGAGCGTAAGTATGCGCCTGATGGTACGCGAACGAAAATGCCGAGATACATATTCGTATCTCTCGGCACTTTTTTCGGTATACTTTTCGTGCTTCTTGCCTTAGTCATGATAGGCGCCGCCATAGACAGAGAATTCGAGGTGGTAGCGGCTATCGGTATATGCGAAGTGTTGTTTGCGGTATGTGCGTGGGTCATGCTCACGTATCTGCATCTGCGCTATGAAACGGCAGAGGAAGACGGGATTGTACTTGTACGTCGGTTCGGCAAAAAGCGTAAGAAGATATATTACAAAGACGTTACGTATTACAGCTACGTAGAAGGCTACACCGGCGGGCTTGTTGCGTACGATGCGTTTGCCAGGCCGCTGTTTCGCATTTCGGGGTTTACGGTAGGCGTAAATCTCATTGCGCAGAAGCTGAAAGAAATGAACGTTACGCAAGTGCCCGCCCCTAAGGTAGGGAATTTCAGCGGTACTGTCTATCGGCCGGCCTTTACGCCTGCCTTTCCCTCCGAGCGGATCAAAGCCACGCCCGAATATAAGACGTTTCGGAAAAAGCAAAAGTATACCGGTATTTTTGCGATATTTTATCTTGTCGGGGGCATGGCCGCGCTGTTCTGTTTGGTGTTTATTGCCCTGGTGGCTTCTTCGCCGACTTTCGAAAACTACGTTGTAGAAGGGACCGTGGAAAGCTACGAATATGAGAGCGCAACGCTCACCATTAAACTTAAAGACGACGAATCGGTTTATTACGTGAATTCCCTTATCTATGGCGTTCTGGATACTTCGCTTAAAAATACGTCGCTGTCTAAAAGGGATATCGTACTCCACGTGGGCTACACGGATGACTACGGGCGTAAAAACGTATCGCACATAGAGTTCGCGGGAAAGACGTATCTGCATGAACGCGATGCCGAACAAGCCGAAAGAAGAAATTATGATACGAGCAAAACCGCTATATGGGTGTGCGGCGTCTTCGGCGGGATTTGTTTACTCATAGGCACCGTATTCGTCATACTGCGTGTCGAAACAAAATTACCCGCCGATGGGAATCATCCGAACGAATAGAGTATAGTGATTTGGAAGAATGACTCGTGCGACGAAAGAGCGTAGCACCGCTGCCCGTGCAGAGTCCGCCGCGAAATCGATTGGTAAATGGGGAAGGGAAACGTATGAAAGTTTACGGCATGATAAGAACGGGGCTATTTGGGGCGCTGACCGCAGTGGTCTTGGCGCTCGTGCCTACCCTTGCGGAAATCGAAGTGCTACGGTACTTTATCGGCAGCGTCATCATTTTTTACGGCGTGGAAGAAATTGTCTTTACCGCGATTAAGTATAAAAAACATTACGCTATCCATTCGCTTTTCTGGAACGTCGTCGAAATCGTCATCGGGCTTACCCTTATCGTCTTCGTTGAGACGGGCGAAACGAACGTAACGTACGCCGTCGTGTGCGTGGTCTGGGCAATGTGGTCAATCCTCAGAGAAACGCGCGAGCTTGCGGAAGTGACCGAGGAACTGAAAGAAAGCCGGCTTTTACCCTGCAGGATTGTCGCCATCGTCAATCTGATTGAATCACTTACGGTCATCGCATTTTCTTTGACCATGCTGATCGAACCGGGCGAACACCACGCCAAGATTCACCTTTACCTTCTAGCCGTCGAACTGTTCACGAAAGTGCTTTTCCCGATCATAAAAACCATAGCCGAGAAGCACGAGGAGAAAAATAAAGAAAAGACCGAATAACCCCCGCAAATGCCGAAATCGAATATGCAAACGTATAACGCTTGACAAAATTACCGTCAAGCGTTATAATTATATCAAAATTTGAAAAATGATATAATTGAGGTTGAGCGTTGCATAATTTTGATTATAAATCAATTAAGTTTCCCATAACGCAAGAGCTGCTTGAAATGGTGGCGGCCATTCAGGAACGTAAGGGAGAGCAAAACCTATATTTGAGTACGCAAGCCGACACGCTGACTGCGCTGTTGGAAATTGCAAAAATTCAAAGTGCGGAAGCGTCCAACAAGATAGAGGGGATTTATACGAGTGACGAGCGGCTCAAGCAACTCGTTCTCGATAAAACCAATCCGCAAAATCAGAGTGAAAGAGAGATCGCCGGATACCGCAACGCGCTGAAAACCATACACGAAAACTATCGGTATATTCCGCCGAAACCTTCCTGTATCTGGCAACTACACAAAGACCTATATGCGTACAGCGGCAAAGAGTACGGCGGAAAGTATAAAGCGGAGGATAACGTCATAACGCAGGAAAATGGGAACGACGAAGCGCTTATTCGTTTTAAGCCAGTCGAAGTAGGCGTTGCTGCAGAGGCTATGGAAAATGCCTGCGCTTCATTGGATCAAGCCGTTGAGCGGCAAACGATCAATCCGCTCTTATTGATTCCCATGTTTATTCTCGACTTTTTATGTATCCACCCGTTCAGCGACGGGAACGGCAGAATGAGCAGGCTTTTAACGCTACTGCTTTTGTATCGCTGCGGGTACAACGTCGGTAAATATATCAGTATAGAAAAGAAGATCGAACAAACGAAAGAAGCGTATTACGAGGCACTTTTTGAAAGCTCGCAAGGCTGGCATGAAAACGAAAACGATTATCTTCCGTTTATTAAGTACATGCTTGGCGTATTGCTTGCGGCGTACCGCGATTTTAACGACCGCGTACAGATATGGAATACGAAACCGCCTACGAAGCCGCAGCGCATTATAGAGATCATCAAGAACAAGCTCGGCGCAATTACGAAATCGGAGATAAAAGAGCAGTGCCCCGATATTTCGGAAATTACCATACAAAGGACGCTTGCAGAGTTGGTGGAAAAGGGTGACGTCGAAAAAATCGGCGGCGGCAGATATACGAAATACGTATTTAGTAGCGAAAGGAGATAAAAATGGTTACGGGTGAATCGAAAAACAAAATAGACGGACTTTGGGATATTTTTGCGGCGGGCGGCCTCGTCAATCCGCTGGACGTGATTGAGCAGATAACATACTTAATGTTTATCCACGATTTGTCGGAAGCGGATGACAGAAAGAGCAAAGAGGCGAGTATGCTCGGGCTTGCGTATGAAACCATTTTCAAAAAGGAAGTCGTCATCGGGGATCGTACGGTAGACGGCGAACTGTTGAAGTGGTCGGCTTTCCGTGATAAACCCGCAGGGGAAATGTATGCTATCTTGCAAGAGCGGGTGTTTCCGTTTATCAAGAATTTGCATGCGGATAAGGAAAGCGCGTACAGCAAATACATGAACGACGCTATTTTCAAAATCCCGACGCCCATCGTGCTTTCCAAGATCGTGGCAAGCTTGGATACTATTTTCGAACTGATCAAAGCGACCGATTCGGTGGATGCTAAGGGCGACGTTTACGAGTACCTGCTTTCCAAAATTTCGCAATCGGGCCTCAACGGGCAATTTCGTACGCCTCGCCATATCATCCGAATGATGGTGGATATGATGCAGCCCAATCCCGACGATACGATTTGCGACCCCGCTTGCGGAACGTCCGGCTTTTTGGTGGCGGCGGGGGAATACCTGAAAGAGCATTGCAAAGAAGAGGTATTTTTCGACCGCCAAAAAAGAGATCACTATATGAGCGGCATGTTCCACGGATACGATATGGATAGAACCATGCTTCGCATCGGCGCGATGAATATGATGACGCACGGCGTGGATAACCCCTTCATCGAGTACCGCGACAGCCTTTCCGACCAAAACCCCGACAAAGAAAAGTTTTCGCTGGTTTTAGCCAATCCGCCGTTTAAGGGGAGCTTAGACAGCGACACCGTTTCCGCGGACCTGCTAAAGGTATGCAAAACGAAAAAGACGGAGCTTTTGTTCCTTGCTCTGTTTTTGCGTATGCTGCGTATGGGCGGGCGTTGCGCTTGTATCGTGCCTGACGGCGTGCTGTTTGGCTCTTCTTCGGCGCATAGGGCAATACGCAAGGAGATCATAGAAAACAATCAACTGCAAGCCGTCATATCTATGCCGAGCGGCGTGTTCAAGCCTTACGCAGGCGTTTCTACCGCCGTACTCGTGTTTACCAAAACGGAACACGGCGGCACGGATAAGGTGTGGTTCTACGATATGCGGGCAGATGG
>JAIEBL010000097.1 GCA_029069015.1 Clostridiales bacterium | reverse complement strand
ATGCTATAATGGTTTTATTAAGCTATGGTCAAATTAAATTATCCACAAAAGTTTAAAAGTTTTAAAAAAGGGAAATTGGCTAGTTTATTGGATGACATTATCTATTGATATTGCAGTTGCCTGCGGGATAACGTATTGCTACGCAATCCGCCGACTTCGCGGCGTAGCCGCTCGTCCGCTCGCTAAAAACAGCACGCCGCGCTGTTTTCTTAACGCTCGCGCCCACTTGGTATTCAAATCCCGCCAACAAAAAAATTGACACCCGAATATGGGTGTCAATTTTTTGGAGCTGTTGACGGGATTTGAACCCGTGACCTCGTCCTTACCAAGGACGTGCTCTACCTACTGAGCCACAACAGCAAATCACAGCTAATATAGTATACACCATCGCAAAGCAAAAATCAAACGTTTTACGGTGATTGGCAAAATCTTTTTGCGGAGCGAACCGTTGACCGCGCAGCGCGGTGTGTGGTATACTTTGTTCGATATGACGCAAGCAAAGTGCGATTTGAATAAAAACGCAGTGGGGCGGTTCGCGCCCACGCCGAGCGGTAACATGCACCTCGGCAACGTTTTGTGCGCCCTTCTTGCATACCTTTCCGCGAAAAGCAAGGGCGGGAAGTTTCTGATACGGATCGAGGACTTAGATGCTTTGCGTTGCCCAAAAAGCAGCGCGTATAAAATTCTGGACGACCTTGCCGTCTTGGGGATCATCAGCGACGAGACGCCCCTGTTTCAGAGCGAACGCACGGCGAAGTATGCGGAAGCGGAAGAACGGCTACGGGAAAAGGGCTTATTGTACCCTTGCTTTTGTACGCGCAAGGAACTGCATGCGGCGCATGCCCCGAGGCTTTCGGACGGCGGGGTGGTGTACGGCGGAGCGTGTCGTAATCTCACGGCCGCACAAATCGAAGAGAAGTTAAAGACGCAAAAGCCGTGTGTGCGCATTCAAGTGGCCGAAAAAACACTGTCGTTTACCGACGGACTTTGCGGCGAAATTTCGCAAGACCTTTTGACCGAGTGCGGCGATTTTATCATAAAACGCTCGGACGGCGTGTACGCCTATCAGCTTGCCGTGACGGTGGACGACGGCGAGTGCGGCGTGACGGAAGTGGTGCGGGGAAACGACCTTCTTTCCAGCACGCCGCGTCAGCTCTTTCTGTTCGACGAGTTGGGCTTTGCCCGTCCGCAGTATTATCATATTCCGCTCGTATGCGACGCGCACGGACGCAAGCTTTCCAAAAGCGAGGGCGATACGTTCGGCGATCTTCTCCACAGGAAGCCGCCCGAAGCGATCTTAGGCGCGCTCGCGTTTGCCGCGGGTATTCTACCGGAGAACCGCGCGGCGTCGCTCAGAGAGCTCACGGAGCGCTTTGATTGGGCACTTGTGCATAAAGACCGTATTTTACTGCCCGAATTATAACGGAAAAACACGGGCTTATTGCAAGCCTTAACTTCCAAATTTTTCTTGACGAAACACGCTAAAACGATTATACTGATAACAGTAATTTTTACTGTCAAATAAAAGAAATAACAAAACAAAAGGAGAGTGTAAAAGTATGAAAAAGTATGTTTGTTCGGTATGCGGTTACGTGCACGAGGGTGACGAGCCTCCCGCAAAATGCCCGCAGTGCAAAGCGCCCGCTTCCAAGTTCATCGAGCAGTCGGGCAAGTCTTGGGCGGCAGAACACGTTGTAGGCGTAGCGAAGGGCGTTCCGCAGGATATCCTCGACGATCTCCGCGCGAACTTCAACGGCGAATGCTGCGAAGTGGGTATGTATCTTGCGATGGCGCGCGTGGCGCACCCCGAGGGTTATCCCGAGCTCGGTCTGTACTGGGAAAAAGCGGCGTACGAAGAAGCCGAGCATGCGGCAAAATTTGCCGAGCTTCTGGGCGAAGTCGTGACCGACTCCACGAAGAAAAACCTCGAACTGCGCGTAGAAGCCGAGAACGGCGCGACCGCGGGCAAGACCGACCTTGCCAAGCGTGCAAAGGCGGCGAACCTCGACGCGATCCACGACACCGTGCACGAAATGGCACGCGACGAGGCGCGTCACGGCAAGGCGTTTGAGGGCTTGTTGAAGAGATACTTTAACAAATAATCACCGATCGAAAAAAATCACTCCGTAAAACTTTCAAAATGCCGTTCGGATTTCGTGCGGCATTTTGCTATGCTTTCGGGACGTTATTTATAAAATAGGTATTGCGTATTTTTGCATTTTATGGTATAATGGCAATACAATGCAGGGAAAGGTGCTGCATATATAAAAAGTGAATAGAAAGGGTGGAATGAAAGAAATGTTGAAATCGGTCATTGTAGGTGAAATTCCGACGAAGGAAGAACTCGGGGAAAGGCTCAAACAGGCTGCACTCGATTTGTCGAGTAAGCAGATGCTTCTCAAAGAGAAAAAGATCCCGGTGCTGGTCGTGTTTGAAGGCTGGGGCGCGGCAGGGAAAGGCAGCGTGCTGGGAAAAGTCATTCAACGCCTCGACCCGCGCTTTTTCCGCGTGGATACCATGAGCGTCGTCTCCCAAGACGAGGCGCGGCGTCCGTTTTTGTATCGCTATTTCAAGCGCATTCCGGAGGCGGGACGGTTTGCATTTCTGGACGGCGGCTGGGCGGACGAGATCGTCCGCGATAAGGTCGCGGGCGGCATGGACGAAAAGGAGTATCAGAAGCGGGTCGTATCGGTCAAGCGCTTCGAGCGTACGCTGACCGACAACGGCTACCTGGTACTCAAATTCTTTTTCAACATCGGAAAAGACGAGCAGAAAAAGCGGTTGGACGGACTGCGTGAGCACAAGATCACGCGTTGGCGGGTGTCGGACGCCGACATCGAGCAGAACCGCCGTTATAAGGAATACGAGGAAGCGTACAGTGCGTATCTCAACGAGACCAACCAATCGACTTCGCCTTGGTACGTGATAGACGCCGCCGATAAAAAATGGGCGGAGTTGCAGGTGCTTGACGTCATCAATCAGGGGATCGACACGGCGATGAAGAACAACGGGAAAGCCGTGCCCATTTTGCAAAACGTGTTCCCGCTCGTCAAGACCCCGAAACTTTCGGAAATCACGTTCGATGGCAAGGAACTGACCGACGAAGAGTACGATAAAGAGCTCGATAAGTGCCGTAAAAAGCTGAGTAAACTACACAACGAACTTTACCGTCGTCGCATTCCCGTCGTGCTGTGCTATGAGGGTTGGGACGCGGCAGGCAAAGGCGGCAACATCAAACGCATTACGAGCGCTTTGGACCCCAGAGGCTACGAAGTGCATCCGATCGCTAGTCCCGAACCGCACGAAAAAGCGCGGCACTATCTGTGGCGCTTTTGGACGCGGCTACCCAAAAACGGACACGTTGCCATATTCGACCGCACGTGGTACGGCAGAGTTATGGTCGAGCGGCTGGAAGGGTTTTGCAGTGAAAACGATTGGCAGCGTGCGTACAACGAAATGAATGAGTTTGAAAAGGAACTCGCCGATTGGGGCGCGATCGTTATTAAGTTCTGGGTACATATCGATAAAGACACGCAGCTCGAACGCTTTACCGAACGCCAGAATACGCCTTCCAAGCAGTGGAAGATCACCGATGAAGATTGGCGCAACCGCGAAAAGTGGGATCTTTACGAAACCGCCGTCAACGAAATGCTGGAAAAGACCAACACCGCTTACGCGCCTTGGGTCGTTTTGGAATCCAAGGACAAAAAGTATGCCCGCATTAAAGCGCTGAAAACCGTCATTAAGGCGATAGAAGACCGCCTCGAATAGGTATTTCAATAAGTAAAAGCGATTGTCACCTCGACCGTAGCACGAAGTGCGGAGCGGAGAGGTCTCTTATTAAGAGATTTCTCGGCTGCGCGGCTTACGCCGCTTCGCTCTTCCGAGGTGACGGGGGATGAAAGTGCCTACTGCCACTCCGAGCGTAGCGAGCGGAGAAATCTAATGCAATAGAACAGAAAAGAGTAGGTTGGGAAAGACTTACTCTTTTCTTTTTTTCAATCTTCAAGGGTCAGTTTTGCGGCGTCCATGCCGAGAAGAAGTCCTATGCGCACACCCGTTGCATAAAAGCTTTGATAATTTACGCTGTTTGCACGTCCCATTTTATCGACGTATTTTTCAAAGAGTTCGAGAAGCTCGGGGGCGCTTTTCAGCTTCTCGCGTAGCGCGTCTTCCGTTTGCAATGCTTTGTGCACTATTTTTTGATTTTCGGATATTTTTATGATTTTCTCATAGCTTAATCTGCCGTCGTAAATTTCGTCGATTATCGAATTCATATTTTGCTCCATTGCTACAATTCTATATGTACACAATGTGTACATTTGATTTAATTATAGTACACTTTGTGTACAATGTCAAGTAGGGATGAGGAAATTTATGTTGCAGATTGGTGACAAGTTAAAAGAGTTGAGGCTTTCGGAAAATCTTACACAAGCGGAACTTGCCGAAAAATTGCATATCAGTCGGGTGAATTATACTCGTTATGAAACGAATGCAGCGCGACCCGACTATGAGACGCTTATAGCAATAGCCGATTTTTTTAGTGTTTCATTGGATGAGATATTCAATAGAAATGTATTTTAAATATGATAAAGTTTGCCGAAAGATTAAAAGAGTTACGGAACGAAAAGGGATTGTCGCAAGTGCAACTTTCCAAAGCAACCGGACTAAGCCGCAGTGCATTGGGCTTTTGGGAAGCGGGGCAGAGGATACCCAGCGCCGAGGCAGTGGCAACCTTAGCGCGCTATTTTGAAGTAAGCGCGGACTATCTGCTCGGCTTATCGGATGATTAAAAAGTTTATCGAAACGAGGAACGGTTGATATCATACGATATGGCAATGCTGTCAACCCTCTTCTGTCATTTCGAGGGAAGCGCCGTAAGGCGCGGCGAGAAATCCAGGCGTTAGCCGTAAATTAAACTTATAAGAGCCGTGCGGCTATTCGTACGGCTTGTGTTTTTTACGTTGACAGTATTCTTTTCCTTGGCCTTTACGGGAAAGACGAGAATGACTACGCTCGCTCTGCTTGCTGGATTCCTCGGCGTGCCTTCGGCACTATACTACTTCGCTTCGCTCCGTGGCGGTAGGGCGGCCGGCGCGGGGGGGGGGGATGGAAGAGGGGGGGGGGTAAGAGAGG
>JAIEBL010000096.1 GCA_029069015.1 Clostridiales bacterium | reverse complement strand
CGTAGGGAAGTATACGGCATCCGTTTCCTGTACGCTTTCGGAGGCGCTGGAAGCCGATTACGAAATCGCGGAGTGCCGCGACTGCGCATTTGCGATTCTGCCGCGCGAGATCACCGTCACGCCGATTTTACCCGACGCCGAATACGATGGCGCGGAGCACGGCTTTACGGGCAGTTACGAAATCGTGAGCGGGGAAGTCCTTGACGCGGACAAAGCGGCGTTCGAGAGTGCATTATACGTATACTTTACGGGTACGACGTTGGGCGGCGAAACCGTGGAGAACGCGCTCTCCGTGACCGAGGCGGGCACGTACACACTTGTGCTCATGCCCGACGCGCTTACCGACTACACGGTGATCGACAGCGGAGAGGGTAGTTTTACGCTGACCCCGATAGAGCTTCACGTGCGCACGCTTAATTACAGCAAAACGTACGACGGTACGCCGCTCTACGGAATGAGCGAAAGTTACGAGATTGCGCAAGTGCTGATTTCGGGTGAGCTCGTGAGCACGCACCGCTTCACGGCGCTTCAATCGGAAGCGGCGCATATCACCGACGTCCTCGACAGCGGCATGCCCAACGACACGCCGTATCGAATCTTCGATAGCGAAAATCTTGACAAAACGCATAACTATAACATTGTTTACGAGCAATACGGTTATCTGTTTATAAGCGCGGCAAGCGTTACGCTTCGTCCTTCGATGGATAGAGACAGCGTCGAATACGACGGCACGGCGCACGCCTACGACGGCGGCTATGAAGTTGTATCGGGCGAAGTGTATTCGGATATTTACCTTACGGCATACTTTACGGGTACGACGGCGGGCGGATTTGTGATTTCGATTTACGACTACGCCGATTCTGTTGCAGATGCGGGCGCATATACGCTCACAATCGATGAAAATCTTGCGCGGGCAAATAATCCGAACTACACGATTTCGTGCGAAAGCGGGGCGTTTACGGTCTTAAAACGCGCCGTTACGGTCACGACGGGGTCTGGAAGCAAGGAATACGACGGTACGCCGCTCGCAGCGGGCGATGCTTCCGTTTCTGCGCCGACATCCGACCGTCCGCTTGTGAATGACCACGTGATAGAGATCGACGCGGATTCGATCGCTTACTCGTTTGTTAGCGTTGCCGATACCGCGGGAAAAAGCA
>JAIEBL010000095.1 GCA_029069015.1 Clostridiales bacterium | reverse complement strand
GTATAAATTGAAAGATGGAAGGGAATATTTAAAAACAATAGTCAGTGCCTTGTTTTCTCAAATAACTGATTATGATTTTATCTATGAAAATTCGTTAACAAAATGTGGGGAAAGTGTATATAAATCTGCATTTTGTTTTACAGATGTGAGTCGCGATATTCTTACAAGGGCTGAGGGAAGTGGCAAGGCTACAACTATACAGGTAACCGATAATTGTATTGTAACAACGCTTTTATTATCAGATTCCCAATGTAGCATAAAAGATTTTATTGCTGCGATCGGATTAGATAATGACAAGCCTGATTATCCGCAGTGGTTAATTGAGTATGATAGGCTTGATGATGAAATGCAAAAAAAGCTTATAGAGGGACATACTGCACAAGTTGAGCAATTGCAAAATGAGATTAATCAGGCAGAGAAAAAGCTGGCAAGTAATTTGCGTTATAAAAGCGTGTTGACAGAAAACGGGGATAGATTGGTCGAAGTTGTATTTGAGATTTTAGAAAAAATTTTGGAATATGATTTATCGTCTTTTAAAGATGAGAAAAAAGAAGATTTTTTGATTCGATTAAAAGATTGTACGTTCATCGGAGAAATTAAGGGGATTACTTCAAATGTTAAATCCGAAAATGTGTCGCAGGTGGACGTGCACTATCAAACGTATCTTGAAAAACTTGAGGCAGAAGGGCAACAGGAGAACGTAAAAGCGCTTCTCATTATCAATGCGCAGAGAAATAAACCGCTCAATGAGCGTGCTGAAGTGCATGAAAAACAAATAGAGTTAGCGCAAAGGAACGGTAGCTTAATTATCCCTACGGAAAAATTGTTATGTATTTATGAGAGATTTTTAAAACAAGAAGTTTCAAGTGAGCAAATTATCAGGGCATTCAATACGCAAATCGGATTATTGAACACCGATTTAATGTAGGCGGGGATTCTCTATGACCAACTTTGATTTTTTGAAAAACGAAAAAGATTTTGCCGTGTTTGCGGACGTGGCGATTAAGGCGGAAGAAATATTCCATATCGACGCGGAGGCGAGCGTACTGAATTGCCGCCGCGCGATGGAGTTTGCCGTAAAATGGATGTATTCGGTGGATGCCGCGCTCAAAACGCCTGCCTATGACGATTCGCTCAATGCGCTCATGAGCACGGAAGAGTTCCGTAATCTCGTCGATTCGGGTTTACTGAACCGCATGCATTATATTCGCAAAATCGGCAATATCGTTGCGCACGGCGGGAAGAAGATAAGCGAAGCACAGGCTAGGCTGTGTCTTGAAAATCTGTTTTATTTTCTGGACTTCGTGGCGTACTGTTATACCGAAAATTATACGGAAAAACAGTACGATAAATCGCTTGCGGACAAGCAGACCGAAACGCTTATTGATTATTCCGTCGCTATAAATCCCGAGGAATTGCTTGCCGAAAATGCTGTCTTAAAAGAGGCGTTGACGCAACGTCGTGAAATACAAGAAAAGACCTATTCGCCCAAAGCCGAGCCTTCGGAGTTTGAGACGCGAAAGCTATATATCGACGTTGCGCTTTCCGACGCGGGCTGGACGGAAAACGAAAATTGGGTGAACGAGTATCCGCTCGAGGGTATGCCCAACGTTTCGGGCGAGGGGCGTGCCGACTACGTACTGCTGGGTGACGACGGGAAACCTTTGGCGGTCGTCGAGGCAAAAAGAACGTGCGTAGACCAGGTGGTAGGGCGGCAACAAGGAAAACTGTACGCCGATTTGCTGGAACGGAAATTCGGGCAGCGTCCGATCATTTTCCTTTCCAACGGTTACGATACGAAGATTTGGGATGATCGATACTATCCCGAGCGTCAGGTCAGCGGCATATATTCCAAACGCGATTTGCAGCGACTGTTCAATCTGCGAACGCAAAAGACGCCGCTACGGTCCGCTTCGGTCAACAAGGGTATCGCGGGGCGGTATTATCAGGAGGCGGCGATCAAAAGCATATGCGAGGCGTTTGACGAGCGCAACCGCCGCAAAGCATTGCTTGTTATGGCGACGGGCTCGGGAAAGACGCGCACTGTCATCGGGCTTACCGACGTTTTATTGCGGCACGGATGGATCAAGAACATTCTGTTCCTTGCCGACAGAACGGCACTTGTGACGCAAGCAAAACGGGCGTTCGTCAACTTATTGCCCGATTTTTCGGTGACGAATTTATGCGAGAGCAAAAACGATCCGACGGCTTGTGGTATCTTTTCCACCTATCAGACGATGATGAATTGTATCGACAGCGTGAAAGACGACGAGGGGCGTCTGTTTACGTGCGGGCATTTCGATCTGATCGTTTGCGACGAGGCGCACCGTTCGATCTACAACAAATATCAGGCAATCTTCGATTATTTCGATGCGCCGCTTATTGGGCTTACTGCGACGCCTAAGGACGATATCGATAAAGACACATACGATATTTTCGAATTAGAACAGGGCGTTCCTACGTACGGGTACGATTTGGCGCAAGCCGTTTCGGACGGATATCTCGTAGATTACAGGACGGCGGACGTTACGCTCAAATTCATGCAGCAGGGCGTGGTGTACGACGAGCTGTCGCAGCAGGAAAAAGAAGAGTATGAAAAAACGTTTGCCGACGAAAACGGAGAATACCCCGAAAGCATATCGTCCAAGGCGCTCAACGAATGGCTGTTCAATGAAGACACGATCGTGCAGGCGCTTCGGTGTGTGATGCAGAACGCGTTGAAAATCGAATACGGGCAGAAAATCGGCAAGACGATCATTTTTGCAAAGAACCATAAGCACGCCGAACTTATTTTCAAGATTTTCAACCGCGAATATCCGCACCTCAACGGTTATGCAAAGGTTATCGATAACTATCTGAATTATGCGCAAAGCGCAATCGATGAGTTTTCCGACGCGAAAAGGCTGCCGCAAATCGCGATTTCGGTTGATATGCTCGATACGGGTATCGATATTCCCGAAATACTTAATCTCGTTATCTTCAAGCCCGTATTATCAAGCGCAAAATTCTGGCAAATGATAGGGCGCGGGACGCGGTTATGCGCGGGGCTTTTAGACGGCGTGGATAAAGAAAAATTCTTTGTTTTCGATTTCTGCGGCGTGTGTGAGTTTTTCAAAGCCAATAAGGGAAAAGAAGTCAATCATCAAATCGCTTTGCAATCGGCAATATTCGACCTGAAAGCGCAAATCGTGTTTAAATTGCAGGATATTGCGTATCAGACCGATGCGCTGATTGCTTTCCGCAGTCGGCTTAAAACCGAGCTGAAAGAAAAAATTGCCGCCCTCAATAAGAATAATTTTGCCGTGAAGCTGCAATTGAAATACGTGGAAAAATACGAGCGCGATGAGGCGTATGAACCTCTTTCCTATGAAGATACGCTGATCATGGCGGAGCATATTGCGCCGCTTGTTTTGCCCGAGAATGACGACGTGGCGGCAGTACGGTTCGATTCGCTTATGTACGGAATAGAGCTTGCTTATTTGGCGGGGAAGACATATAAGCGCGCGAGAAACGACTTGATCAAAAAGGCGGTTGCCCTTTCGCATATCGCGAACATTCCGCAGATCATGGTACATACGGAGCTCATTGAAAACATATTGAAGCCCGAGTATCTTGAAACGGCGGGCATCAACGAGTTCGAGCGTATTCGTGAAAACCTGCGCGAACTTATGAAGTTTATCCCGAAAAGCAAGATGATTTATACGACGCATTTTACGGATGAAATTCTGTCTTTCGAATGGAAGGATGCCGAACTCAGCAGCGACGCACTACGGAATTACAAAATCAAGGCCGAACGGTATATTCGGGAG
>JAIEBL010000094.1 GCA_029069015.1 Clostridiales bacterium | reverse complement strand
CATATTCCTTTGGAAGCAAGCTGTTTTGAAGAAAAACCTGACGGTAGTAAAGTGTGTGAGTGGTATAATATAAATATCGGTTTTTTGTGTGAGAAAATTTGCGAAGCGGCGTTAGCTTACTTTCAGTCCAATAAAGAGCAATTTAACTTTTTTGACTATCGTATTACCAGTACCGATGATCAAACGGCAAAGACGTTTGGATTATCGGAAGAAATGGCAGAAGAAATGATACGTGTAAAATTATAAACGAGGGACAAAACAATGGATACATCGGAAAAACGTTTTGAACAGGATATCGAAACCTATCTTTTGAGTGAAGAGGGCGGATATATAAAAGGCGGTATGGCTACTTACGATAAAAGTAAAGCCATAGATTTATTGTTGCTTAAAAACTTTATTCATAACACACAGCCGAAAGCATGGGAAAGGTTTTGTAAATTGTACGGTGCGGATGCGGACAAGCAATTATATAAACGCTTCGATGAAGAGGTTCAAGCCAAAGGGCTTATTCACGTTTTGAGAAACGGCGTAAAGGATAGAGGAATAGAGCTAAAGTTTTGTTACTTTGCACCAGCATCGGGATTAAATCCCGAATTGGTACATAAATACAATAGCAATATACTCACCTGCACGCGCCAATTTTATTACAGTACGCAAAATAATAATTCGGTCGATATGGTGTTGTCACTTAACGGCATTCCCATCGTTGCAATTGAACTTAAAAATCAATTGAAAGGACAGTGCGTGGAGAATGCGAAAGTACAGTTTATGCACGACCGCGATCCCAAAGAATTGTTGTTTAACTTTAACCGCCGTATCCTCGTTTATTTTGCTGCCGACTTATATGAAGTTTGGATGACGACCAAACTCGATAAAGAAAAGACGGTATTTTTGCCGTTCAATCAAGGCTCGAACGGTGCCGGCAATATTGGGGATGCGGGTAATCCCGCACCTAAAAATGAAGGCGATTACGTGACTGCATATTTTTGGCAGAACGTGTTGCAGAAAGATGCGCTTTTAGCGTTATTGCAACGGTATATCAGCGTTCAGATCGAAGATAAAACAAAAATCGAAAAGGGCAAACGTGTAACTTATAAAGACGTGCCAAAGATTATATTCCCGCGCTATCATCAATATGACGTGGTTGAAAAGTTAGTCGCCGACGTAGAGCAGCGCGGTGCAGGTAAAAATTATTTGATTCAGCACAGTGCGGGTTCGGGTAAATCGAACAGCATTGCATGGCTTACTTATCGTCTTGCAACGCTGCATAATGGAATGGAGGAAGATATCTTTTCTTCCGTTTTCGTTGTTACTGATAGACGCGTATTAAATCGGCAGTTACAAAGTACTGTTTTAGGTTTTGAACACAAGGAAGGACAAATTGTAACTATAACGGATAAAGATAATTCCGATGCGCTGAAAACGGCAATCGATGACGGAAAGAAAATTATCATAACAACGTTGCATCGCTTTCCTATAATCTACAAAGAAATCGGGGCGCAACATGGTAAAAATTTTGCCGTTATTGTGGACGAGGCTCATTCGTCGCAGAGTGGAAACAGCGCGAAAAAACTGAAAGCTATACTTGCGGATACAGATGAAGCGGTAAAAGAAAATGCAGAGATTAACGAGTTGTCGGAAGATGAGGTTGACGCTACCGACGATATCGTTTTGGAGATGCTTACGCAGGGTAAGCATAGTAATTTGTCATTCTTTGCCTTTACTGCGACCCCAAAACCTAAAACGCGCGAACTATTTGGTGAGCCGCAACCCGACGGGAGTTACACCGCTTTCCATCACTATTCCATGCGGCAAGCG
>JAIEBL010000093.1 GCA_029069015.1 Clostridiales bacterium | reverse complement strand
CGCTTTCACAAGAGGAAGAAGAGCCGCAAAACCCTACGACCGAATCCGAAAACGTCACGCGGGACGAAGAACCTTGAAGCAGGAATTTACGGTAGAGAACGGCGGGATGCGCTTGGACGTGTATCTTTCCGCAGTTACGGGCAAAACGCGCTCGGCAATCAAACAGCTTTGCGATAGCGGCGCGGTGCTCATCAACGGCGGCGTGGATAAATGCGGCAGGATTGTAAAAATCGGCGACCGCATAGAGCTGACCGAAGAAGAGAAGACGATGGCGGCGACGCCGCAGGACCTGCCTGTTACGATTCTGTACGAAGACGACGACATTGCCGTCATCGACAAGGCACAGGGCATGAGCGTGCACCCCGGCGCGGGAAACAAAGACGGTACGCTCGTAAACGCGTTACTGTATCGCTTGAACAATCTTTCGAGCATCAATGGCACGGTTCGGCCGGGTATCGTGCACCGATTGGATAAAGATACGTCGGGCGTGCTCGTGGTGGCCAAGAACGATGCGGCACACTTGTCGCTCTCTAACCAGATCGCGGCAAGGAAAGTGCAAAAACTGTACCTTGCGATTTTGGAAGGGAACCTAAAGGACGACGAGGGCGAAATCGTTACCTTTATAGGCAGAAGTTCGCGTGACCGTAAGAAAATGGCGGTCCTGCCGAGCGGCAAACAGGCAATTACGCATTACCGCGTGCTCGAACGCTACAAGCAGAATTGCTTTGTGGAGTTCGATATCAAGACGGGGCGCACGCATCAGATCCGCGTGCATGCGCAGTATATGGGGCATCCCGTTGTAGGCGATAAGACATACGGTTACGCAAAGCAGCGGTTCAAGCTTTCGGGTCAACTCTTGCACGCGCATTCGATTGCATTCAAGCACCCAAGAACGGGCGAAGAAGTGCGTTTTACGGCGCCCATACCGAACGAGTTTTCAAACGTATTGCGTTTCTTACGCGAGGAAAGAAAGGAGGACTGACATGCGGTTCAAAGCAACCATTATGGACGAGGAGCAGATGTGGCGTGCCGTCATTCGTATGGGGCACGAGATCATCGAACACAATCGCGGCGCTGCCAATTTGGTGCTCGTGGGGATCGAAAGTCGGGGCGTGCCGCTTGCAAAGGAGCTGGCGCAGATCATACGCAACGTGGAAGGCAGGGAAGTGCCTTGCGGCAGTTTGCGCATTTCCTACCGTAACGAAGCCGAGCAGCGTTCGGATACGCCGCTTTTAAAGCGTACCGAACTGCCGTTTCCGATAACGGGTGCGACCGTGGTGCTCGTAGACGACGTGTTGCATACGGGCAGAACGGTGCGGGAAGCGTTGGAAGCGCTCGCGCGGACGGGACGACCTAAGGCGATACAACTTGCCGTACTCGTTGACCGAGGCGGGCGGGAATTGCCGATCGGCGCAGATTACGTAGGAAAAACCGTGCCCACTTCGCGCAACGAGCTCGTGTCGGTCAGCGTGAAAGAAATCGACGGCAAAAACGGCGTAGACATTTTGAGTATCGACTGAGTCTTTTGTCTTGCACGGCGTAAGAGCCATGCGGGCAGATTCGGTGCGACTGAGGAGAGAGTATGCTGAAAAGAAAGGACCTTTTGGGGCTGAAGGACGTTACGCGCGAGGAAATCGAAGAGATTTTGGCGCTTGCGGCGCAGATGCGCAAGGTGCTCGACCAAAGCGCGAAAAAGACGACGGACTTGCAAGGCAAGAGCGTTATAACTTTGTTTTATGAAAACAGCACGCGCACGCGCACAAGCTTCGAGACGGCGGCAAAGATCATGAGCGCGAGCACTACGTCCATATCGGTGGCGACGTCGAGCGTTAGTAAGGGCGAAACGCTGATCGATACGGGTAAGAACCTCGACGCTATCTGCGCCGACGCCATCATTATTCGCCATTCTATGTCGGGTGCGCCGCATTTGCTCGCAAAAAACGTGCGGGCGTCGGTCATCAATGCGGGCGACGGGCTTAACGAGCATCCCACGCAAGCGCTTTTGGATATGTACACCATGAAAGAGCACTTCGGCTCGTTCGAGGGGTTGAAAGTGGTGATCGCGGGCGATATAAAGCATTCCCGCGTGGCGCGCAGCAACATTTGGGGCTTGAATAAGATGGGCGCGAGCGTAACGGTGTGCGCCCCGAAAACGCTCTTGCCCGCCGAAATCGACAAGATGAACGTAACGGTATCGAGCAACTTGGACGAGTGCATCAAGGGCGCAAACGTAGTGATGGGGCTCAGGATGCAACTCGAACGCCAACAAGCGGGGCTGTTTCCCAGTGTCGCAGAGTATCATGCATTCTACGGTATCGACGCTAAGCGGCTCAGAAACGCGGACGGTGACGCGATCGTTATGCACCCCGGACCCGTCAACCGCGGTGTGGAAATGAGCAGCGAGGTCATTGACGGCGACCAGTCCGTCATCTTGCCGCAGGTCACGAACGGCGTTGCGGTGCGTATGGCGATATTGAAACTGTTGCTTGCCGAGAAGAGAGGATAAAGTATGAATACGCTGATTAAAAACGGAATGGTTGTCGCGGGTGAAACGTTCGAAAAAGCGGACGTTTATATCCAAGACAATAAAATCGTCAAAATAGGGAAAGACATCGATTGTGCCGTCGACACCGAAATCGACGCCGAAGGCAAAATCGTACTGCCGGGGTTCGTGGACATGCACTGCCATTTGCGCGAGCCCGGGCTCGAATACAAAGAGGATATTGCGCACGGCTCTTTGGCGGCTCTTCGCGGCGGCTTTACGTCGATCGCATGCATGCCGAACACCCGTCCGCCCATCGATAACGCTGCGCTCGTCAGTTACGTGCGCACGAAAGGTATAGAGGCGGACAACGCAAAAGTGTATCCCATCGGGTGTATTACCAAAGGGCAAGCAGGTAAGGAAATCGCCGAAATGGGCTTTATGCGCGACGCGGGTGCGGTCGCTTTCTCGGACGACGGACTGCCCGTTGCGAACTCGAACGTCATGCGCATGGGCTTAGAGTATGCCGCTTCCATCGGGGCGCTCATCATCAGCCATAGCGAAGACAAAGAACTGAGCGGCGACGGCGTGGTGAACGAGGGACTTAACGCCACCGTGAGCGGGCTCAAGGGCATTACGCGTGCTGCCGAAGAATGTATGGTTGCGCGCGATGTGCTGCTCGCGGAAACGTTCAAGACGCGTGTGCATATCGCGCACGTGAGCACGCGCGGCTCTGTGGATATCGTGCGGCGTGCAAAAGCGCGCGGCGTCGCCGTTACGTGTGAAACGTGCCCGCATTATTTCTGCGCCACCGACGATGAAATACTGTCCTACAACACGAACGCAAAAATCAATCCGCCGCTTCGGACGCAAGACGACGTGGATGCTATTTTGGAAGGATTGTGCGACGGTACGATCGATGCCATCGCCACCGACCATGCGCCGCATGCTGCCGATGAGAAGAATAAAGAATTCAATCTTGCGCCCTTCGGAACGTCGGGTTTTGAAACGGCGTTTTCGCTTGCTTACACCTACTTAGTTGAAACGAATGTCATCGATATCGTCAAGCTAAGTAAGCTGATGAGCGCGAATCCCGCTCGGATCTTAGGCATAGGGTCGGGCCTTATCAAAGAGGGCGAGCGCGCCGATATCACGATTGCCGACCCCGAAAAGTCGTTTATCGTGGACAGAACGAAATTCGTATCTAAAGGCAAGAACAGTCTGTTCCACGGTTGGAAGCTCAAAGGCGCGGTGACGGACGTTTTGGTAGACGGCTTATCCAAGGAGATCAAAAGCTATGATTGATACGCTGATCGAGAAAATCAAGCAAACGAAAAACCCCACGGCGGTAGGCTTAGACACTTCGCTCGACTATTTGCCCGAAGCGGAGCGGGCGCACGTTTCGTCGCTTTCCGACGCGGCAAAGGCGATTACGGCGTATAACTATGCGCTGATAGACGCGTTGCATATGCTCGTACCCGCCGTAAAGGTACAGGTGGCGTATTACGAGTCGTACGGCGTCTGCGGCATGCAGGCGTTTGCCGATACGCTTTCTTATGCGCATCAAAAGGGACTTATCACGATTGCGGACGT
>JAIEBL010000092.1 GCA_029069015.1 Clostridiales bacterium | reverse complement strand
ATATACACGCGGACGAGCTTGTTGACGCCCGGGCTCATTTCGTCGCGGTTGGCACGCGTAAACACTTTGACGTCTACGACGATACCGCCCTCGCCGTGCGGTACTCTGAGTGACGTATCACGCACTTCGCGCGCTTTCTCGCCGAAGATGGCGCGAAGCAAGCGTTCTTCGGGCGTAAGCTCGGTTTCGCCTTTGGGCGTGACCTTGCCGACTAATATATCGCCGCTGTCCACTTCCGCGCCGATGCGTACGATACCGTCTTCGTCGAGGTTTTTCAGCGCATCTTCACCCACGTTGGGAATGTCGCGAGTGATCTCTTCCTCGCCGAGCTTGGTGTCACGCGCTTCCATTTCGTGCTCTTCGATATGGATGGACGTGAACACGTCGTCTTTCACGAGACGCTCGGAAATCAGGATTGCGTCCTCGTAGTTGTAGCCTTCCCACGACATGAAGCCGATGAGAATGTTGCGGCCTAAGGCAAGTTCGCCGTTCTGCGTGGAATGCCCGTCGGCGAGCACCATGCCTTTTTTGACTTTCTGCCCCTTCGATACGATGGGGTGCTGGTTGATACACGTTCCTTGGTTACTGCCGAGGAACTTTTTGAGCGTATATTTGACTTCGTTGCCGTTGTCTTCTTTGACGCGGATCTCTTCGGCGTCGACGTACGTCACTTCGCCGCCCTCGCGCGCGATCACCATTACGCCGGAGTCGTAGGCGATCTTATGTTCGATACCCGTACCGACGATAGGCGCTTCGGGTTTGAGAAGGGGTACGGCTTGCCGTTGCATGTTCGAGCCCATCAGCGCGCGGTTGGTATCGTCGTTTTCAAGGAAAGGAATGAGCGCCGTTGCCACGCTGATCATCTGACGGGGCGAAACGTCCACGTAGTCGATCTGCGTGCGGTCGATTTCGGAAATATCCTCGCGGTAGCGCATGAGCACACGCTTTTTCGCGAAGCAACCGTTCTCGTCGAGCGGCTCGTTCGCCTGCGCCACGTGGTAACGGTCCTCTTCGTCGGCAGGCATATACGTTACTTCGTCCGTCACTCTGCCGTTGACCAAGTTGCCCTGCTCGTCGTATACCTTTTCCACCTTGCGGTAGGGCGCTTCGATGAAGCCGTAGCGGTTGATCTTCGCGTACGCCGAAAGCGACGTGATAAGACCGATGTTCTGACCTTCGGGCGTTTCGATGGGGCACATACGTGAGTAGTGCGTGTAGTGCACGTCGCGGACTTCGAAGCTCGCGCGCTCGCGGTTCAAGCCGCCGGGGCCGAGGGCGGAAAGTTTACGCTTGTGCGTAAGCTCCGCGATCGGGTTGCTCTCGTCCATGAATTGGCTTAATTGGCTCGACCCGAAGAACTCTTTGATCGCGCTCGAAATCGGGCGGATATTGATAAGACTCTGCGGCGTTACTTCCGCTTCGTTCTGGATCTGCATTCTCTCGCGGATCACGCGCTCGAGGCGCGCAATGCCGATACGGAATTGGTTTTGCAACAACTCGCCTACGCTGCGCACGCGACGGTTGCCGAGGTGGTCGATGTTGTCGATATAACCCACGTTGTAGCGAAGACCGATGAGATAGTTGATCGTCGCGACGACGTCGTCGATCAGAAGGTGCTTGGCGATCAGCTTATCGACGTTTTCGCGGATGAGCGCAAAGAGCGTCTCTTCATCGCCCTCCGCTTCCTCGATAAGCGAGCGAAGTACGGGATAATACACTTTTTCGCCGATCCCGAGGTCCTGCGGGTCGCAGCTTACGTAGCCGTTAAGCTCTACGTGGCGGTTACCGATGACCGTGAATTCGCCTGCGCCGCCCGCAACGACTGCCACTTCGTTGATGCCGGCATTCTGAATCTGAATGGCGACTTCTTCGGCGATCTTGTCGCCTTTCTTTACGTACAACACACCGTCGGCGTCTACGATATCCTGCGCCGCCGTCTGCCCAGTGATACGGGCGGCAAGCGCAAGCTTTTTGTTGTATTTATAACGGCCCACGCGCGAAAGATCGTATTTGCGGCGGTCGAAGAACAACCCCTCGATATACGTACGGATGCTGTCTACGTTGGGCACTTCGCCGGGACGCAGCTTGCGGTTCAATTCCACCAAGCCTTCGTCGGGCGTCTTGAACGGGTCTTTGTCGGCGGTGTTCACCATCAAAGGCTCGTTATGGAACAGCTTAACGATATCCGCATCGGTTGCGATCGGATAATCGGGCGCGATCCAAGCGCGCTTTTCGTTATTAAGGAACTTATCGCTCTGCGTGATCGACGAAAGCGTACGCATGAGCACGCTCGCCTGCACCTTACGCGTGCGGTCGACCTGCACCCACAGCATACCCTTGTCGTCTTCGGTAAATTCGAGCCAAGCACCGCGCGAAGGAATGTTCGTCGCGTTGTAGTGCGGCTGACCCGTTTTATGGTCGGCGGTAAAGTTGAAGTATACGCCGGGAGAGCGCACAAGCTGGCTGACAACGACACGCTCCGCGCCGTTGATGATAAACGAGCCGTTGGGCGTCATGAGCGGGAAATCGCCCATGTACACTTCTTGCTCGATGACCTCGCCCGTTTCGGTCTTGATCTGCCGCACGTTCACCTTTAAAGGCGCTGCATAGGTCGCGTCGCGGTCCTTGCATTCCTTTTCGGTGTACTTGGGCTTGTCTTCCAATTTATGCCCCAAAAAGTGCAGCTCGATACGGTTCGAGAAGTCGGTGATCGGCGAGAAGTCTTTAAACACTTCGTCGATGCCGTTCTCCAGGAAATCGTTGTAGCTCTGCTTTTGCACTTCAATCAAATAGGGCATGTCGATTGCTTCTTTGACCTGTGCGAAACTCTTGCGTTCGGTGTTTCCGTATTTCACCGTTTTGATGGTTCTTTCCGCCACTTTTCTGCTCCTTGTTCTACCCTTTTCGCGTTACTCCCTAAAAAGAGCGCAACACTTTTAATTATATAACGATTTTTCCTCCCCCGTCAAGCATATTATAACAAATATTTTTTGCAAAATTTTTCCTCTCCCGCCCGAAACCATGCAAAAAAGCGGCGGGTGAAAAGTTTGAAATCGCCCCCGAAAATACTTGACTTTGCGCGCGCCGCTCACTATAATACAGCTCGAAATGAAACACGGTAAAACGGTCAATTTAACGACGGGCAACGTATGGAAAACCATGCTGCTGTATTCGCTTCCCCTCTTCGGCAGCGCAATGGTACAGCAGTTTTATTCGCTTGTCGATTTGCTCGTCGTGGGAAACTTTGCGGCAGAGGGCGCGCTGGCGGTCGACGCCATCGGCAACGCAACGGTCATCATCAATATTCTGCTCGCGTTTGCCTTGGGCGCCAACAGCGGCTGTGCGGTCATCGTGGCTAAGCACTTCGGCAGAGGCGACCGTAAGCGCGTGCACGAAACGGTCAACACCGCGCTCATCGCCTTTGCGGTGCTCTGCGCGTTTATTATGGTGCTGGGCTTCACGCTCGGGAACGTGTCCTTAAAGGCGCTCAACGTGCACGGATCGTACTTTAACGACTGTCTTGCCTATCTGTACATATACGTAGGCTCTCTGCCCTTCGTGTTCTTATACAACCTCGGTTGCGGCATTTGCTCGGCGCTCGGCGACAGCAAAACGCCCTTCGTCTTCTTGGTGATTTCCTCGGTATTGAATATCGGGCTCGACCTACTCTTCGTCTGCGTTTTGCACCTCGACGTTGCGGGCGCGGCGTGGGCGACGCTGATATCGCAAGCACTGTCGTGCATTCTTACCGTTATCGTGATTATCCGAAAGTTGCGCGCCATTCGCACGGACGAAAAAACCAAAGCCTTCGATAAGGTTTTGTTAAAGGATTTAACGCTCGCGTCGGTGCCGGTCATCTTGCAGCAAAGCTTCGTTTCGTTGGGCAACTTCTTTATCAATAAGCGCATCAACCTCATCGGCGAAGACGCAACGACAGGCTTTACGACTGCCTTCAAACTCATCTCCATGGCGAACATGGGCGTGATTGCCATAACGAACGGACTTTCCAACTTCACCTCGCAAAACTACGCGGCGGGAAAATACGACCGCGTGAAAACGGGCTTCGTTTCGCTTCTTTGCTACGCTATGGTGGCAAGCGTGCTCTTTCTCGCCCTATTCGTTGCCTTCCCGCAAGCGCTGACGCGGCTGTTCGTGCAAAGCGACAAACTGACGCAAGCGGCAATGGACTATTCCGTGCGGTTCATTACCATCGTGTCTTGCTTCCTGCCTGTGGTGTGCGTGAAAATCGTTGCCGACGGCACGGTGCGCGGAACGGGCAACAACGTAGGGTTCACCGTAAGCACGTTCGCCGATTTGATTCTCAGAGTCGTTTTGGTCTACATTCTCACCGCGGTGGGCTGGGGCTTCGACGGCGTTTGCTGGGCTTGGGCAATCGGTTGGTGCATCGGTACGGGCATCGCCGTACTGTTCTTATTCGCCGTTTTCGGCAAGCTGTCGAAATGGATGAAAGCCAAAAAAGAAGACGCCCCCATAGAAGAGCCGCGCACGCTTTCGTAAATTTTGTAAAAAATTATTGCAAAAAGCATTGACGAGCGGGCTGACTTTCGTTATAATATAATTACTAAAAAATCATACGGGAGGTATTTAAGTATGAAAAACGGAAAGAAGTTTATCGGCATTGTAGCAATGATTTGCCTCATTGCGACGCTCGGCGCTTGCCTCACGGGCTGCGCGGGAATGAAGGACTACAAAAAGAAGCTCGAAAAAGCGGGCTACCAGGTTACAGCCTCGAAGTCCTCAGGCGATGAGAAAGATGCCGGCGCAGAGTGGGGCGTCAACGCTACGAAAGGCACCGATTCGGTTATCGTTATCAAGTTCAAGA
>JAIEBL010000091.1 GCA_029069015.1 Clostridiales bacterium | reverse complement strand
CACGCTACACTTCGCAGGTCGAACCGTTCGGTCCGGATGAGTGCTGGCTGGACGTCACCGACAGTTTGTCGCTGTTCGGGAGCGGGCAGAAAATTGCGGACGAACTTCGTGAAACGGTCAAACGCGAAACGGGCCTTACGCTGAGCGTAGGCGTCAGCTTCAACAAGACCTTCGCCAAAATGGGCAGCGACCTTAAAAAGCCGGATGCGACGAGCGTTGTTTCGCGCGAAAACTTTCGGCGCGTTCTGTGGCCGCTTCCCGTTTCCGATATGCTCATGGTGGGCAAAAAGTCGGTGCAGAAACTGCACGCGCTCAATATCTTTACGGTGGGCGATCTTGCCCGCGCCGACGAATCGCTGCTTAGTGCGCACTTCGGCATTACGGGCGTCCGCTTAAAACGCAACGCCAACGGCGAAGACGACGAAACGGTGCACGAAGTCGGCGAGAAAGAAGACGAAAAGTCCATGGGGCAAGGCATGACGGCAGCACGCGACATTACTTCCTACGAAGACGCCGAAACGCTCATTCTCTATCTTGCCGACAAAGTGGCGACGCGCCTCAGAAAGGCTTCCTTACGCGGCTACGGCGTTTCGCTCTCTATGCGGGCGGCAGACCTGACAAGTTTCGTGCGGCAGAAAATGCTCACTAACCCGACCTGCACGGCAAGGCATATCGCCGATGCCGCAAAAGAACTGTTACATGCGAATTGGAAATGCGACTACCCTCTTCGCACGCTTACCGTGTCCGTCTACGACCTTACGAAAATCGGTGCGGTGCAAATGGATATGTTTGCCGCCCCGCCCGACAAGACCGAAAAGCTGGAATCCGCCATCGACGCGATCCGCGACAAATACGGCGAAACCGCCATCATGCGCGCCGGCATTTTCGGACTGGACTTTATCGTTGATAAGAAATAGAAAATCCGCTTTTTGGCGTGCCCAAAAAGCTTAGCAAAAAAGCATAAGGGGGAAGACACTTTCGACTGTGTCCTCCCCCTTAACTCCCACCCGCAACGACAAAGCTGCCGCCTTGACTGCTTTTTATAGGTTAAAAATGGTAACCGAAGCTACCTGCTTCATTTGTCATTTCGACCAAGCACGAAGTGCGCGCGGAGAAATCTGACAGAAAAACCGCTTTTAGCACAAAAGCGGTTTTTTGTATACAATCTTTACGTATATTTTTGTGAAAGTAGCAAACTCTATGTATAGAAATTGCAAAGGCGGGAAAAATTGTGAAAGTTTATCAGATAGAAATCAGCGATTCGCTCAACGATGTTTTGGAGGAGGTTGCAAGAAAAGCAGACATGAGCATAGAAAGTTTTATCGGGGAAATTTTGAACCGTTACGCCATCGATCCGCATATCATGGAACAGGACGAAGTGAACACCGGCTATGAACATATGGGCGAGCTGCACCTTAAAATCAGCAACAACGAGTAAGGAAATACAAAAGTGGAAATTAAGCGCGGCGATATTTTTTATGCCGACCTCTCCCCCGTGGTCGGTAGCGAACAGGGCGGCGTGCGCCCTGTCCTGATCATTCAGAACAACGTGGGCAACCGCTACTCGCCCACGATCATTGCGGGTGCGATCACGAGCCAGCTCACCAAGGCAAAGCTCCCTACGCACATCGAAGTGCAGAAAGGACAGTTCGGGCTGAGCAAAGATTCCGTCATTTTGCTCGAACAGCTCCGCACGCTCGACAAACGCCGCCTGCGCGAAAAGGTGGGCACGCTCGACCGCATAACTTTACGCAAAGTGGATAAAGCCATTCTCATATCGTTGGGCTTTGCCGAAAACTACTGAAGAATCGCCGTTATTTGGGTTTACGCTCAAACGTGCGTATGGCGTTTTTGTCGGTGAGTAACGCCGCGGCTTTTTTGGGGTTTTTCACCTTTATGGGTTTGGGCGTGCAGTGCCAATCATGCCCAAACCAAAACTTAGGCGCGCGGAATTTGGCAATCTTGAGCGGCACTTCATAAAAAGCATGCTCGCCTACATACGTTACGCTTTCGGGAAATTCGATTTCCTCTAAGCTCTTGCACCCCGCAAACGCCCAATCGTCTATCTTCTCCAAGTGCCTGCCAAGCGTAACCGCTTGGAGTTTTTCGCAATCCATAAACGCATTGATGCCGATCGTAACAAGACTGTCGGGAAGCCGCACGCTACGCAGTGCCGAAAAGTTCGCAAAAGCAAAATTATTCAATTCGAGCACGCCTTCGGGTAAGGAAAGCGAGGTCAGTTCGTCGCTCTCGGCAAACGCGCCGCTTGCAATGATCTTTACGCTACCGTCATTCGGTATATCGTTCGGACTGCAACCCGCGATCAGCTTCCCCGTTGCGATTTCGATAAGGCAATCGTTTTTGGATACATAGTTTTTGTTGTCGCGGTGCACGGTCAGCTTGCGCAGGTTCTTACAATCGCAAAAAGCGTAATCTTCTATCGTTTCTATAAAGGCAGGTACTTCAAAAACCTTTATGGATTTCATGCCGCCGAACGCACCGTCGGCAAATGCGGTTACGCTCCCATCGGCGGGGATCTCGAAATCGGGCGTTGCTTGCAACAGCGTCTTATTTTCTACATCAATCAAACAGTTGCCTTTAACGACGAACCGTTCATTTTCTTTTGCAACTTCTATCCGTTTCAGATTCGCGCAATACCCGAATGCGGCATCGCCGATCTCTTGTACGCCTTTGCCGATATGCACGCTTTCGAGATTTTCGCAATTATGAAAGGCGTCTGCGCCGACGTGCGTTATGCCATCGTGCAAAGTCAGTTCCTTTATGCCGCATGCGCAAAACGCGCCTTTGCCGATCCACGTCAGCGTGGACGGTAGTTTCAGCTCGGTAAGTTTCGGACATTCCGTAAAAGCGTCGCACTCGATTTTTTCCACACCCTCGCAAAGCGTAAGCGAAGAGAGTTCTTCACAGCATTCAAATGCATGTTCGCTTACCTCTTTTATGCTGCCCGGAATGGTAAGCTTACGCAGCGATTTGCAGTGTGCAAACGCCTCTTCGTCTATTTTCGCAAGCGAAGACGGAAATACGATTTCGCGTAAATTTGTGCAACCGTAAAACGCCTGTTCGGCGATAAACTCCAACGTATCGGGAAGCGTAACCTTTTGCAGTTTTTCGCAAGTACCGAACGCGCTCTTGCCGATTTCGACGAGCCCTTTGGGCAAGACGACTTCGATGATCGTTTCATTGGAAACGAACGCGTATTCGTCGATGGCAGTCACGCCGTCGGGCACGACGACCGTCTGTTCGTCTTTGCCCGCGTAATATTGGAGCACCCCGTTTTCAATGTCGAAAGTATTGCTCATATTCTTTCTCCTTTTATTTTACGATGATATGGCTTGCAAGCAAGCTTTCCGTGCCGTAGACTTTTTCCGCAGCTTCGGCGCATTTGCCGAAATGGTAGCAAGCCGTTACGGCGGCATCGATAGGCGGCATGCGGCAAGCAAAAGCCGCAACCATTCCGCCCAGCACGTCGCCGCTTCCGCCCTTTGCGAGTGCGGGCGTCCCCGTGGTATTCAAGAATACGTCCGTACCGTCGGAGATCACCGTCGTCGCGCTCTTAGCCGCAACAACCGCACGGAGCTTTTGCGCCAGCATTTGCACGCGTTTATCAAGCGGCAAGGGGGGCACGTAAGCAGCGCACAGCCGCTCGAACTCGCCGAGGTGCGGCGTTAAAATCAGTTTGCAGGTGTGCGTTTCCAACGCAGGCAAATCGTTCGCTACGGCGTTCAATCCGTCCGCGTCCAAAACGAGCGTTCCCTCGAAATGCTGCGCAACGTACAGAATGATTTTAGCGAGGTCCTCGTTTTTGCCCATCCCCGGACCGATGAGGATCGCGCCCGTCTTTTCAAAGAGCGCATTGAGCGCTTGCTCGTCGTAAATGACCTTACCGTCTTTATCGGGCAGAAAGCAAAGCGTTTCCTCTTTGACTCGCGCCATATATGCGCTTTTAAGTGACGAGGGCACGCACAGCGTACAAAGTCCCGCCCCGCTTTTGAGCGCGGCCATGACACTCTCGTGCGCAAGTAGCGACGCCCCTATCATTTCGGGACTGCCCGCAATCACGCGCACTTTGCCGTAATCATACTTGTGACTGACCGTCTTGCGGGTGGGCAGCGTAATGGCGTCACCCGATACCGCGAACGCACCCTCACCCGATCTAATCCCTATATCTGCCACGACGAGATTGCCGCAATAGGTGCGCCCATCGCCGAGAATATGTCCAAGCTTACACAGCGAAAACGTGAGCGTTTCGTTGGCAACGACCGCCGCCCCGTACGGCTCGCCCGTATCGGCGTTCACGCCAGAGGGAATATCCACCGAAAGCGTGAAGACGTCCGCAGCATTTAAGCGTTCGATCGCTTCCCTGTCCTCGCCTTGCGGCTCGCGCGAAAGCCCGATACCGAACAGCGCGTCGAAGACGATCGCGTACGAATCGGGATCCCACTGTGCAAGCGGCACTTCGGGTACGCCGAGCGCGCAGCACGCGGCAAGCCTCGCCTCGTTGGCGGGGTTGCGCTTTTCGGCGTGTGGCAAAACGATTTCGACTTTTCGTCCCGCAAGGTGCAACATGCGGGCAAGGCTCAGCCCGTCAGCACCGTTCCCGCCGCCCCCGCACAGCACGCAAATGCGGTCGCTGCTTTCGGTGAGCGAGAGCGCCGCTTCTTTGAGCGCGCACGCCGCCGATTCCATTAAGATGTCGTCTGTAAGCCCGTAGCCCGCCGCTGCGCGCTCCGCTTCCCGAGCACCCGCCGCGCTGACCACACGCGCCATTTTATTCTTATTCACTCTTCGCCTCTTTGTCGCTGACAACGATCACCACAGCCGTCGCGTACGCCTTACAATGCGATATCGACACGCACAAGCGCGTATCGGGGAATTTTTCTTTCGCCGCCCCGAGTAAGGTCACGTAAGGCGCACCCGCCGCGTCGTGCCCGATTTCTATATCGCAGGGACGAAAGCCGCGAAAGCCGCAACCGAGTGCCTTTGCGACCGCTTCCTTTGCGCAAAAAAGCCCCGCAAGCGTTTCGGCGCGAGAACCGTGCGACGCGTAGTACGCCCGCTCGTTTTCGGTAAAAACGCCCTTTAAAAAGGACTCTTTCTGTACCGCTTCCGCTATGCGCTCGATTTCGATAATATCCGTCCCAAGCATATTTGATTATCCTTTGTTACTTGCGGAGTACTGCGCCTAACACCGCGCGTACGACCGCTTCCTGCGCCATCACGCCGAGCATATCGGGATCGGCTTTTGCGTTCCCCTTCGCAATACAGAACAGCGTATCGCCGTCGTGCGAAGTGTGCACGGGGCGTATCGTACGGGCAAGCCCGTTGTGCGCCACGCTCGCAAGGTTGTTGGCTTGCACCTTCGTAAGCGCGGCGTTCGTTATCACGCAACCTATCGTCGTATTGCCGTAAAGAAGACGCGGAAAATTCCCGCTGACGATGCAGCCCGCCGTGTCTAAAAACGTGCCGTCGTTCGCGTGCGCACCCGCCACGATTTTGTTCGTATACGGATCGAAGACGTCGCCTAAGGCGTTTACCGCCACCACGGCGGTCACGAACGCTTCCCCCGCGCGCACGGTCGCCGCACCGATACCGCCCTCGTCGGCAAAGTCCAGTCCACGGATCTTACCCACCGTTGCGCCCGTTCCCGCGCCAACCTTTCCGAAAGGAATTTTGTCACAGGTCGCGCTCTCTGCGGCAAGCTTTCCCATCGCCGCATCGGGGTAATTGTAGTCGGGACCATTCAGGTCGAACAGCACCGCGCTACACACGATGGGCACGACTTTCTCGCCCACCGCAAAGCCCTTGCCCTGATCGCGCAAGTACGCCATCACGCCGCAAGACGCTTCCAGCCCGTACGCACTGCCGCCGCTGAGAACCACGGCATCAATGCGGTCCATCGCCTTTTCGTTATGCAACAAATCCGTTTCGCGCGTCCCCGGCGCACCGCCGCGGACGTCTGCGCCCGCCACCGCATCGGTGCAAAGGATCGCTGTGCAGCCCGTGACGCTGTTGCTTGCGTGACCGATTGTAATGCCCTCGGGCAGTTCAATCGTGGGATAGTAAATATCGCTCATTTCCGTATGCTCCTTTTTTCTATTCTTCGTCGCTAACGTCAAACGCACCCTCGTCGGCAAGAGTGTCAATCGCGGCTTCCGTCGCCCTCGAATCGAAACCTTTACCGAATAAATAGCTACGCAGCTTGTACTTATTTTTGGCGTGCGTGCGAAGGTATTTGCGCGCCGTACCTGCGGCGTCTTCGCTTTGATCGAGTTCTTCGAGCGCCTCGTCGATAAGCGCCCGATCCACGCCCACCTCAAGGCCCTTGCCCTGATCGCGCAAGTACGCCAT
>JAIEBL010000090.1 GCA_029069015.1 Clostridiales bacterium | reverse complement strand
AGTCGCAGTCCAGCTCGCTTGCCGCTTTCAGATACTCGGTAAAGATGCGGTTCAGAAGCTCTTCATCAAAGAGCGGTTTAAAGTTCCGTTCGTCGGGCGTACTACCCTGCTCGTACTCGAAAATCACCGCTTCGTCTTCCCCGATGCCGTCGATCGGCTCTACGGGCTGCAACAACTCGTAGAACTTCCCGTCGAGCTCGATGCTTGCAATTTCGTAAAACTGCACAGGCTTGTTGTCGTCGTCGAAAAGCTCGATGACCGATTCGTCCTCATAGATTTCCACGTTTTTGTTCTCTTCCATTTTATGTAAACGACCTCCGTTTGATTTCCTTATCTATCCCAAACGCTTTTTTGCGTCTAAGTAGCTTTGCAAAATGATTTGCGCCGATACCGTATCGATCACTTCTTTGCGTTTTTCCCGCCGCATAGAGCACTCGATAAGTGCGCGCTCGGCAGACACAGTTGTAAGACGCTCGTCTTTGTAGCAGACCTCTATACCGCTCACACGGGAAAGCACCTCACCGAACGCCTTTGTTTTTTCGACGCGCTCGCCCATTCTTCCGTCCATGCTGATCGGAAGCCCAACGACGATAAGCCCCACAGCTTTTTCTTTGGCAAGGTTTGCGATATAGTCGATATCTTTCCGCATGGACTTCGATTGATACGTGCCGAGCGGTGACGCTAAGGTTTCGCTTTCGTCGCTCAGCGCAAGACCGATGCGCGCATCGCCGTAATCGATACCGAGTATTCTCACGAAATGCACCTCGCCTTTTTAGGGTAAACAGCCGCAATTTTTTATAAGCTATGCACATTATACCACGCCGATAAAAAAAAAGCGAGCAATTCCACTCGCTTTTTTCGCTCGAATGTACGATTAAAATGTAACGTCGTTCGAATCACTGCCGCAGTCGCTTTCATTGCCCGACTGTTTTTGTACGCAGAACTTACTTTTGATCGCGCCTTGCGTACTTCTTACCGCTTCGCGGGCTTTGTAGCTGTTGCTGGCAATGCAAGCGCCTGCCGCCATGCCGACAATCATGCCCACAATCAACGAGTTTTTCATTGCGTTCACCTCCCATTAGCGGTAGTATATACGGTTTACCCCGCAAATATACGGAAGCGATTACATACAAAAATTACGCTTTGTGCGAAGCTTTGTAGTTTGTCAGATAATCATGAACGGCTGCCTTAATCGCTTCTTCCGCCAACACGGAGCAGTGTAGTTTTTGTGCCGGCAATCCGCCCAATTCTTCCACGACCTGCGCGTTGGTGATTTTGAGCGCCTCGTCAATCGTCTTTCCCTTGATCATCGAAGTCGCAACACTGGACGTTGCGATCGCAGCGGCACAGCCGAACGTCTGAAAGCTGACATCCTCGATAATGCCGTCGTCCGAAATTTTCATGAAAATTTTCATGATGTCGCCGCAAGTGGCGTTACCGACCTGTCCTACGGCGTTGGCGTCTTTTAATTCACCCGCATTCTGCGGATTGGAAAATTCTTTGATAACGCGTTCATTATACATTGTGTACTCCTCCCTTAAACTCGGCAAACAGCGGCGAAATCACGCGCAGTTTTTCCACAATTTCTTTCAGCTTGTCTACCGTGTAATCTACGTCTTCTTGTGTGTTGTCTTTGCCGAATGTAAAACGGATACTGCCGTGCGCCACCGCATGCGGTATGCCCATCGCCAGTAGCACGTGCGACGGATCGAGCGATCCCGACGAGCACGCAGATCCCGACGAGCACGCAATACCCACAAGGTCGAGATTTAAAAGCAACGACTCGCCCTCGATAAACTCAAACGAGAAATTGGCGTTTTGCGGCAAGCGGTGCACTCTGTCGCCGTTATAATGCACGAACGGTATTTCTTTTTCCACCCGCGCAACGAAACGATCGCGTAGCGAAGCGACGTACGCCGCGTTCTTTTTTAAATTCATTATGGCAAGCTCCATGGCTTTTGCCATGCCGACAACGCACGGCACGTTGGTCGTGCCGCCGCGCATGGTGCGTTCCTGATGCCCGCCGATCATAAACTTTTCGGGCTTTACGCCGCTCTTGATATAGAGTGCGCCTACGCCCTTCGGTCCGTAGAACTTATGCGCCGACAAAGACAGCATATCTACGCCGAGCTCGTTCACGTTTACGGGAATACTGCCCACCGCCTGTACCGCATCGGTATGAAAGAGCGCGCCGCGCGCGTGCGCAATCTGCGCCAATTCTTTGATCGGTTGGATCGTGCCCACTTCGTTGTTGGCGAGCATGACGGAAACCAGAACCGTATCGTCGCGGAGTGCAGCTTTCAGATCGTCGGGCGAAACGAGCGCCGCGGCGGAAACGGGCAGATAGGTCACTTCGAACCCCTGCTTTTCCAACTGACCGCAAGACGCCATCATGGCCGCGTGTTCGATCCCGCTCACGATAATATGCTTGCCCTTATCTTTCTTAGCGCATGCCGTGCCTTTTATTGCCCAATTGTCCGCTTCCGTGCCGCCCGACGTAAAATAAATTTCGGTGGGTTTTGCCCCCAAAAGCTCGGCAATTTTACGCCGCGCCGTATCGACGGCAAGCGCCGCTTCGCTACCGAACGCATGAATGGAATTGGCGTTACCAAACGTATCGGTAAAGTACGGTAGCATGGTCTCTAATACTTCTTTATCAAGCGGCGTGGTTGCCGAATGGTCGAGATAGATTTTCTTTTTTTTGTTCATAGTTTGTTTTGTAGCCTTTTTTGCAGAAGTTCGGTTTTTAACGAGGCTTATTCGCCCGTCACGTCGTTTTTATACAGCGGGAATTTTTCGGTAAGCGCCGCCACTTTTTTGGCGACTTCGGGCACGGCCGCCTGCTTTTCTTTGATGACGCGCGCAATGAGCTGCGCGATTTCCCGCATTTCGCTCTCTTGCATACCGCGCGTCGTTACACTGGGCGTCCCGATACGAATGCCGCTCGTGATAAAGGGCGACTGCGGATCGTTGGGGATCGTGTTCTTGTTGACCGTAATACGGCACTCGTCGAGCAAAGCTTCGATTTCTTTGCCCGTCGTATTGTGCTCGGCAAGCTTTAAAAGCATTAAATGGTTATCCGTTCCGCCCGATACGAGAGATATGCCCTGCTTTACGAACTCCTTTGCCATAGCTTGCGCATTTTCTTTCACTTTGGTCTGATACGCCTTGAAAGCGGGCGTCATCGCCTCTTTTAAAGCAACAGCCTTGCCCGCGATCACGTGCATAAGCGGGCCGCCCTGCGTCCCCGGAAAAACAGCTTTGTCGATTTTCTTGGCAATTGCTTCGTCGTCACTCATAATCATGCCGCCGCGCGGGCCGCGAAGGGTCTTGTGCGTCGTCGTGGTCACGACGTGTGCGTACGGAAAGGGCGACGGATGATTGCCCGTTACGATAAGTCCCGCAATGTGCGCTACGTCTACCATGAGGTACGCGCCCACCGAATCGGCAATTTCACGGAAACGTTTGAAATCAATCACGCGGGAATATGCGCTCGCCCCTGCGATGATCATTTTGGGCTTGTGTTCTTTTGCGAGTTTTGCCAAAGCGTCGTAGTCGATCGTTTCGGTATCGTCGCTCACGCCGTACGGCACGATATTGTAGTTCTTGCCCGAAAAATTGACGGGCGAGCCGTGCGTAAGGTGTCCGCCGTGCGCCAAATTCATGCCCAAAACCGTGTCGCCCACGTTAAGCAAGGCAAAATATACCGCCAGATTGGCGTTTGCGCCGCTGTGCGGTTGCACGTTGGCGTAGTTGCACCCGAACAGCTTTTTCGCGCGCTCAATGGCAAGCGTTTCCACCTCGTCGATATACACGCAGCCGCCGTAGTACCGTTTGCCGCTGTACCCTTCGGCATACTTGTTGGTAAGGTGCGAACCGACTGCCGCCATAACGGCGGGCGAAACGAAGTTCTCGCTGGCGATCAACTCGATGTTGTCGCGTTGGCGTTTCAGCTCGCGCCGCATAGCCGCCGCGGTTTCGGGATCGGTTTGTTCGATGCAATTCAATTCAATCATTTGCCTGCTCCTTATTTTCATTCACGATTTCGACGATCATCGGTAAATACTTTTTTTGCCGTCTGAGCAGCCGTTCGATGCCGTATACGACGGGGATACTCCCGCAAAAGCAAAGAAACGCCGTAAGATACATTACTTTTTCGCCCAGCGGCAACCCGATCATGAGCCCCGCGAACAGAAACAAAAGCGGCAAAAGATAGACGTAAAGATACGCGCCTTTGACTTGCTCGCTCGGCATACGGATCTTCACCTTATCGCCTTTGCTGCACGGCACGAGCGATTGCGCGGGCAATACGAGTACGTTCTTACGCCCGAACGCACACGCCTTGCACCCTTCGCAAGCTTCGTTCTTGGTAATTTTTACGTACGATATGCTTTTCTTGCTCGCCGTAACTTCGCCCAGCTCTATGCGTTCCATAAAAGCTCCGTCAGTATCTCCTCTGCTATAACGCAACCCATTGCGTTGGGTGCGTAGCTGATCGTGCCGACTGCCCCGTTTTGCGGCAGCGCTTCACCCGTATCGCAAACCGTTTTCAGTTGCGTTACGCCCGCTTCCCGCAGCTTTTTACGCATGACGCGCGCCAAGCCGTCGTTCGACGTTTTGAAAATATCCGTTACGGCAAACTTGGGCTTCAGTCGGTTTCCCGCGCCCATTGCCGAAATCACGGGCAACCCAAGACGCTTAGCGCAAACGATCAATGCCGTTTTATCGGGCACGCTGTCGATACAATCGACCACGTAATCGTAGGATTTGGAAAAAATTTCTTGCGCCGTATTTTCGGTAAAATGCTTTTCCACGGCGCAGACCGCACACGCGGGATTGATTTCCGCCGCACGCGCCTTTGCAACGGCCGCCTTGTTTTTGCCGAGCGACGAGTGCGTTGAAAGCAACTGACGGTTTAAGTTGCTTTCTTCGAAGACGTCGCCGTCTACCGCTGTGATCGAGCCAACGCCCGCACGCACGAGAAGTTCAAAGACGCAACCGCCTACCCCGCCTAAGCCTACGACCAATACGGACGCGTCGGCAAGGGTGCGAACGCCCTTTTCACCGATCAGCCGCGCCGTACGCTCTGCCATGCCGTTATTTTGCGCGCACATATTCGGAAAGAGCATCGATCGGGCATTCTTCCGTCTGCCCGTCGCGCAAACGCTTTACGGCAATTTTACCGCTGGAAAGCTCGTTCTCGCCGAGCACGACCGCGTATTCGGCTTGCTGCTTATCCGCAAACTTGAATTGCGCTTTCAGACTTCTGCCCGTGTTGTCGCAATCTGCCCGAATGCCGTTTTTCCGCAAAGCGGCAACCAACGCAAAGCAATCGTCGGCATACGCAGGCGACTGCGAAATCACCATGACCTGCACGCGCTCGCGCGGCTTATAGGGCGACTGCACCGCTTCTTTGAGCATCAAAAGCCGCTCTATCCCCATGCCGAAGCCCACGCAGGGCGTCGACTTACCGCCCACCGATTCTATAAGACGGTCGTACCGTCCGCCACCGCAAACCGTGCCTTGCGTCCCTAAACTTTCGGTCACGAACTCGAAAACCGTCTTCGTGTAGTAATCCAGCCCGCGCACGATATTGGGATTGAGCACGTACGGAATCCTCGCGCGTTTTAAGAGCGCACACAGTCTTTCCTGATGACGCACACAGTCGTCGCAAAGATAGTCTGTGATCTTGGGCGCGGACGCAAAAATCTCTTTGCAAGAGGGCACTTTACAATCGAGCATGCGAAGCGGATTGTTGACAAGCCGCGTTCTGCACGTTTCGCAAAGTTCGTCCTTATGCTGATCCCCGAACGCACGCAAAGCGGCGTTGTAGTCTTTCCGACACGTCGCACATCCAATACTGTTGAGGTTCAAGGTCAAATCGGTAATACCGAATTTCGTTAAAAAGGTATACGCAAGCGAAATGACTTCGAAATCGTATTCGGGCGCGGCGCCGCCGTAGAACTCGACGCCGAACTGATGGTGTTCCCTAAGTCTTCCCGCTTGCGGACGCTCGTAGCGAAAAACAGGCGAAAAGTAATACATTTTCAGCGGCAACGATTCGTTTTCGAGTGCGTTCTCTACGTATGAACGCGCTACGGGCGCCGTGCCTTCTGGTTTAAGCGTAATGCTTCTGCCGCCCTTATCGGTAAACGTATACATTTCCTTGTTCACAACGTCGGTATCGTCGCCAATCGAACGCGTAAACAACTCGGTGTGCTCGAAAGCGGGCGTGCGAATCTCGTACGCGTTGTAGAGCGCGCACACTTTCCTGGCAAGCGCTTCGGCTTGCTGCCATTTATAGCTTTCGGACGGGAGAACGTCTTTCGTTCCCTTCGGAATATTGATCATACCTTTCTGCTCTTTGACTTTTTAGAGAATATACTTTTTGATGTCGTTTTGCTTGATGCTGTCGCTGAGGTGTTCGCTCACGTATTTTTTATCGATTTTGATTTTGACGAGCGGATGATCCCCCGATGCATTGAAGCTGAGGTCTTCGAGAAGCTTTTCCATGACGGCGTGCAATCTACGCGCGCCGATATCCTCTTTGGCGTTGTTTTCGTTAACCGCGATTTCGGCAATCATGGCGATCGCTTCGTCGTCGAACGAAAGCGCGATATTGTCTACGCCGAGCATAGCGGCGTACTGCCGCGTGATCGCGTTTTCGGTTTGCGTCAGAATCTTGATAAAGTCTTCCGCCGTCAAGCTGCCAAGCTCCACGTGCACGGGAAAACGTCCCTGGAATTCGGGGATCAGATCGCTGATCGCGCTCACGTGGAACGCGCCCGATGCAATAAACAGAATGTAGTCGGTTTTCATTGCGCCGTATTTCGTCATCACCGTACACCCTTCCACGATGGGCAAAATATCGCGTTGCACGCCCTCACGCGATACGTCCGGCCCGCCGTGCGCCCCGCGGGACGCGATTTTATCGATTTCGTCGATGAAAATAACGCCCTGCTGTTCGGCACGCCGCAGACCCTCGCTGTTGATCGCGTCGGCGTCGATATGCTTTTCGCTCTCTTCGAGCGTTAAGATACGCAGTGCTTCTTTTACCGTGAGTTTGCGCTTTTTGCGTTTTCTCGGCATAAAGCTACCGAAGATTTCTCCGATATTGATTTCCGCACCCGTCCCCGGCATGATTTCCATGGGTTTGGGCTCGTCGGCAACTTCGATTTCAAGAATATGATTATCAAGCTTACCCGCTTTGAGTTCCTCTTCGATTTGCGACTTGAGTACGCTCTCGGGCGTTTCAGACGACTGCTTACGCCGCGAAAGTACGAGCGCTTCTATGATCTTCTTTTCCGCCGCAGCTCTGCTCTTTACTTCCACCTCGGCAAGTTTTTCTTCTTTTACGAGCCGGACCGCCACCTCGGCAAGGTCACGAATCATGGACTCTACGTCGCGTCCGACGTAGCCGACTTCGGTAAACTTCGTCGCTTCCACTTTGATAAACGGCGCTTTGACGAGCTTCGCAAGACGGCGGGCGATTTCCGTTTTACCTACGCCCGTAGGGCCTTTCATGATAATATTTTTGGGCGTGATTTCTTCGCGCTCTTTATCCGAGAGCATACTGCGGCGGTAACGGTTTCGTAGAGCTATGGCGACCGCCTTTTTGGCCTCGTCTTGCCCGATAATATATTTGTCAAGTTCGGTTACGACTTGCTTGGGAGATAATTCCATACCGTTACACCTCCTCTACCGTAAGATTGCCGTTGGTGAAAATGCAGATCGACGAAGCGATCTTCATTGCTGCCACCGCAACGTCACGGGCGCTCATATCGGTATGCGCGGCAAGCGCGCGTGCCGCAGCCAGCGCATAGTTCCCGCCGCTGCCGATGGCGCAAATGCCGTTTTCGGGTTCGATAACGTCACCGATACCCGACACGATCAGAAGATCGTTTTTATCGGCTACGATCATCATCGCTTCGAGCTGCCGCAGAATTTTGTCGCCGCGCCAAAGCTGCGCAAGCTCCACGGCAGAACGCATAAGATTGCCGCTGTATTTGTTGAGCATGCCCTCAAAGCG
>JAIEBL010000009.1 GCA_029069015.1 Clostridiales bacterium | reverse complement strand
TTCGGCGGCGGCAAGCAGAACGACCCCGCGCGTGGCGGCATCCCAACCGGCGAGATCGTCGTGCGCCCAAGCGGCGAAACCGCAGCCTACGCCAAAGAGCAGTACGACGGCGGAGAAAGCTGCGTCGCATAAAACTTCCGTTGCGGTGCATAGTGCGACACCGAGTAAAGCGGAAAAAGAAAAGAAGAAAAAGCGCGCCCTTATTATCATTGTGGTCGCGGTCGTTTGCGCGCTCGTTCTTGTGGGGCTTATTTTGGGTATATATTTTTCGACCCTTAAAAAGCCTGCGCCCGCGGGGCATTATACGTTCAAAGAATACGTGGGAACAATCGGCAATCCCGGAATAGGCTACACGCGGACCGATTGGTATCATACGAAAGTGGGTGACACGAAAGTGCACGACGTGCAAGGCGATATCGTGCTTTTCTTCGTTGATTTAAGCCCGTTTTCGGCGGGTTCTAACGGTGAAGGCATCGATTACGATTTGGACGCGTCCTTTTTTGCGGCGCTTCGCGGCACGTTCGAGAACTGTCGCAAGAACGGTTCGACGATTGCCGTGCGCTTCCGCTACGACGAAAACGGGCGGGATAATCCCGAACCGAACAGCTTTGCGCAGGTTTTGAAGCATATTGCGCAAATCAAAGAAAGCGGACTATTAGAGGACTACAAAGATATTCTGATGTTCGTTGAGAGTGGGTTCGTGGGCAAGTGGGGCGAACAGCACGGCGGCAAATACACCTCGCTCGAATATAAGGCACAACTTCTCGGTGCTATGCTCGACTGCGTGCCTGCGCCCGTTCCCGTAACGGTGCGCACGCCCGATATATTCGCAAAGTACGTAGGCATAAGCCGAAACGAGCTTGCCACGTATGAATGCAAAGCGGGTACGGACGAGTACCGCGTAGGGCTGTATGACGACGGCTATATGGGGTCGGATTCGGATCTTGGAACATACGCGAATCGCGAAAACGAAACGACGTGGCTTGGGCGGCAAACCGTAACTTCTTACTTCGGCGGCGAGTTTTCAGGGAACATCGATTTTGCAAAACAGTACACTACGTATCTGCCCGAGAACGGCATTCCAGAAATGTATAAAACGCACCTTAGCTATATCAACGGCAATATTTTTCAGCTATATAAAGACTACAAATTTTCAAAGGCGTATTCGACGGCGGGTATCGACAATTCGGCGTATTACGGACAGAGCGTCTTTCAGTTTATCCGCGACCATTTGGGGTATCGGTTCGTGCTCAAATCGAGCGACTTGACGCCGAAGGTTGTAAGGGGCGGAACGCTGGACGCGTCGTTTACGCTCGTGAACAATGGTTTTGCAAACCCCGTCAAAGCGCAGAAGAGCGAAGTGCTTTTGGAAAAAGACGGCAAATTCGTGCGCGCCGATATTTCGCTTGACCCGACGACGTGGTATTCGGGTAGTTCCGTAAACGAAACGCTGCACCTGAAACTTCCCGCCAATTTGCAAGAGGGCAAGTGGAGCGTATACCTCAAATTTTCTACGGGGAACGCGGATATGACGCAGTTTGCGTTCCGCTCGATCCGTTTTGCCAATCAGGACACTTGGAACGAGTCGCTCGGCGCAAATTATATCGGAAGCTTTGAGGTGAGCGGCTCACCTAGCGACGAAACCGACGATACGTTCTACGAAATCGGACAGCCGAAAGTACGGGCGCAGCTTTATAGCTTGGGCGGCGGCGTTGTAACGGACGGCAAACGCACGAGCCAAGACGAATGGACGGACGACGATTTGCTGGTAGATGTGGGCGGGCACGCGCTGTACCTGAAAGCCGACGAAAAAAAACCTCTATATTATGGCAAGTTTGCCGCACGCATCGGGTGCGCCCGTGTTTAACCTGCGGCTTACGAATGCGGACAGCGGTGTATCGTATTGGCTGTACGTGCAATCGAGCGGCTTCGTATACTTTAACCACGATTCGGATACGGGGCACAACGGTTTGCAACTTTCGTATAGCGACGCGCTGTTCGAGTTCAAAGTGCCGCTGTATATGTTCGGTTTACAAAGCGGCACGCATATCTCGTCTGTGGTCGTATCCGTGCAGGACAGCGCCGCGAATTGGGCGCAGACAGGGAGAATTACCTTTGAGGGCGATTATACCGTAGCGTGCGATTTCCCCGTGTATAGCGTGCATCAGAGCATAACGCGGAAAAACGGCGGGGCGGTCACGCTTTCGGTAGAAACGAGCGCAACGCTTGTAAGCGTGCAATGGCTCAAAGACGGCGAAGAACTTGCGGGGCAGACGGGGCAAACGCTGACGCTTGAAAATCTTTCCGCTGCGGATGCGGGCGAATATTCCGTGCGGCTTACGACGGCGGCGGGGAACGAGAAGACCGTGCCGATTGCGGCGCTTAGCGTAATTTAAAAAGACAGCGAATAAGTTTTTTGCTTTTGGCAAGAATTGTTGCGTAGACAAAAAAACGAAAAGGAGAATTGCACGCCGACCGTCTACGAACAAACCGTGCAAACAAGCAAAATGAAACTGAACCAAAAAGAAGTGCAACTCATTACCGAGCTCAAAAATCAAGAGCAACTTTGCGTACAGAAGTACGACTTCTACGCAAAGCAGGCAAAAGACCCGGAACTGAAAAAGCTGTTCAAAAAGCTTTTGAAGACGGAGCAATACCATTACGATATGCTCGAATCGCTCAGCACGGGCACGGTGCCCACGATCAAGAGCCGTACGGCGAGCGCCGTAAAGTACGAGCCGCAAGCCACGCACACGGGCGACCCGACGAGCAAGGAATTCGACAAGTTCTTGTGCACCGATATTATCGCCACCGAAAAATACGTCGCGACCACCTACAATAACGACCTTTTCTACTTTGCTTCTCCCGAAGTGCGGAACGTGCTGAACGCCATCATGACCGACGAGCAGAACCATGCGGAAATGATTTGGAAATATAAGACCGCAAACAAAATGGCGGCATAAAACCCGAAAAGAAACGCATACCAACAAACAAAAACAAGCCGTAAGGAGAATTCCTTGCGGCTTGTTTTGTGTATTTACGTATTTGATTTTAAAGTTGCAGATTGCCCTCGATGCCGTTGAAATCAATGACTTTCTGCGTGCCGTCTGTGAATTTGAGTATCGTTTTTCCGAAAGCGGAGTATCCGCGCTCGTCCGAAGCATGCAGGTTTTTGAGCGGGAAGAGGTCGTCGTCCAAGAAGTCTTCGTGGTCCTCGCGCGTGAGCGTCTGCGACACGAGCAAATACGGTTCGTACCCGTATTCCTTTTTGCGTGCCGTCGTGGCGTAGAGCACGATGGAGTGCGCGCTGTCGGGGTTTGTGCCCGTGCTTTTTAAGACCTCGATTTTGTCCCAACCGTTAAAAATCGTAAAGGCAAGCTGCTTTTTATGTCCCGTAGCGTCGTAGCCCTTTAAAATCACGGCTTGCGCGTCGCCCTTTTGCTTGCGGATGATTTGCGTGTCGTTGTCGGGGAAGCCGAACGTGCCGAGCGTGAGGGACACGGGGCGGTGGTATATCCGCAGTTTATCGGCGCGGAATATGCCGTACGGAACGGCGAAATCGGCAAGGTTAATGCCCTGTATCCAGGACGTTTCGCGGTCCGTACCGTACGAAAAGAATTGGCGGCGGTACAGCACGCCGTCTTTTTCGCCGTGCCAGAACGTGGCGTTTGCCTTTTGGATTTCTCCGCTCGTGTCGTCTTTGAGCACGTATTGCTGCGATTCTATTTCGTTTTGGCTTGCGCTTTCCCACGGGTATTTCGTAGCATAGCAGAGCTTACCGTAGCACCAAAGGTCGTGATCGGCGCCGCGCTCTTTGACGACTTTGCCGCTACGCAAATAGGTCGTGCCGTTTGCCTTATGGTTGGAAAACGCAAGCGCAGGGCCGTTTAAAACGGTCGTTTTGACTTCGCGACCTTTGAGCGCGTCCCACGTGCCGTTGTTTTCCTTTTCTGTCCAGAAAGGGTGCGAGGCAGGGAGCAGGAGCAAGAGGAACGCTTTGTTCATCCAAAGCACCGATTCGGCGCAGGAATAGCCTTGCACGAGCGGGGAAAACTGCCCGTAAAAGCCGAGCGTGGGGACGCCGTTTTTCGTAAGGTCCTCGCGCGTCAAAAATTGCAACAAGCAACCCGACGCAATGCGCCGTGCGCGGCCGTAATCAAGCGAAGGCTTTGAGAGCAGGGTGTTGCCGTAGAAAGGGGAAACCGCCGCAAAGCGGTAGATCGTGCTCCTGCCCCAAGCGTTCATGTGTCCGTCTTCGTCAAAGAAATCGGGGTACGTCTTTATGAGCGCATGGGCGTTTTCTTCGAAAGCGGCGGCAATTTCGGGCAGGTGCTCATAGCCGTACCAAACGTTCCAAATGGGCGCGTACAGCTGAAACGCCCACACAGAATAGTAGTCGAAGCTCTGCCCGTCTCTGTACCAGCCGTCGCCCGCATAATAGGCAAGGATGCTTGACGCATGGTCGAGCATGATTTCTTCGTCGATTTGATACCCCTCGGCATGCAAAAAAGCCAGGTCGAGCATGTTGAAAAGTCGCCAGTTCTGCGGGACGGTAGGGGCGTGCGCAAAGCTCGAAATCAGTGCGGCAATGACGTCCTTTTCCTGTTTGGTATAGGTGTCCCAAATCTCCGTTTTGCATGCCCAAAGCCCGATCACGAGCGCGCTCGTTTCCACCGTTTGCTGAAAGCAGCGGTTGGGAGAGGCGTGGTGCGTCGCTTCTTGCAGGTCTTCGTATGAGCCGACGTACAGAGAATCGCCGCGCATGCAGGCGCGAAGGATGTGCGCCTTGTAGTAGTCGCGCAAGAGGTGTCCGTCGCTCGTAGCGTCGGGATTGTCGTGGATGAGGGGCGCGGCTAAAAAGAAGGATCGCGTCAGCCCCTCGAAGATTTCCGCTTGCCGCTCGATTTGCTGTTGTTCGGCGGGTGCAGACAGGTGCGGATAGGTGATGCGCGTCTCTGAGCGCGGCACGATGACGGGGTCGGTAAATTTCTTTATGTGCCCGAATACGCCGTCCAAAAGATAGTGCGCCGCCTCTATCCAGCTCTCGCGCGTGAGCCCCGTATACGGGCTACGCGTAAAATCGGTTGCTTTGGGAGTAAATGCCATAGTACCACCTCTGTGCGCGAAATACCGCTTCGCTATATACAAAAAGTATAGCACCGTTTTTTTGATTTGTCTATGGAAACCATTGACAAACCGTGCTCGATGCGGCTAAAATAGTGACAAATAGCGATATAAGCAGAGGGGCAAAATGGCAACGTTTGCATTCTTAGGGGAAAGCGAAGAGAACACGAACCGTGTGTTCGGCTTAGGGCGTAAGGAAAAAGTTTTTGCGCTCGGCGACTGCGTGCGAGCGCTGATCGGCAGACAGAATCTGGAAGAGCACAAAGCGGCTTTAAAAGGCGTCCGCTACGCGTTTTGCACCTGGGGCATGCCGAATTTTACGATGGAACAGATAAAGAAGTATTTTCCTTCGCTTGAATGCGTGTTCTATGCGGCGGGCAGCGTGCAGGTATTTGCGCGCAATTTTCTCTCGTGCGGCGTGCGCGTGTTTTCTGCCTGGGCGGCAAACGCCGTACCCGTAGCGGAAGCGGTGTTTGCGCAAATCGTGCTTGCAAACAAGGGCTTTTTCCATACGCTTTCCGTGCCGTCTTATGCGCAAAAGACGGAAACCGCGCTTGCGTTTAAAGGCAATTTCGGGACGACGGTGGGGCTGATCGGCGCGGGTATGATCGGTTCGCTCGTGGCGGAAAAGCTTGGGAACCTTGCCGTAAACGTGGTGGTGTTCGACCCGTTTTTATCCGACGAGTGCGCCTCGATGCTCGGGGTAAAAAAGGTCGATTTACATACGCTGTTTGAAAGCAGCGACGTGATTTCCAACCACCTTGCCAATAACGATCAAACGGCGGGTATGCTCGACTACGGTTGCTTTTCGCGCATGAAAAGACACGCGGTATTTATCAATTCGGGGCGCGGACGGCAGGTCAGGGAAGCCGACTTGATCCGTGCACTCGGCGAAGAGCAGGGACGGCTTGCTATTTTAGACGTTACAGATCCCGAACCGCCGATTGAGGGAAGCCCGCTTTATACAATGAAAAACGTGATTTTAACGCCGCATATCGACGGCAGTTGGGGCAATGAGGTCGTACGCATGGCGGACGACGCGCTCGCCGCCTACGAATGCGTGATAAGCGGTCAGCCGTGTAAGAGCGAAGTGTTTGCGTCTATGCTTGCGACGATGGCGTGATAGGAGAGCACATTTATGTTGATTTCGGGTTTGACCTCGGTTACGTTTCGCAAAAAGAGCATCAAAGAAGTGGTCGCGCTCTGTAAAGAAGCGAATTTGCTTGGGATCGAGTGGGGCGGCGATATCCATGTCCCGCCGACAGACAGCCAAGCGGCGCGTGACGCCGCCGCGCGTTGTCGCGATGAGGGGCTACGTGTGTTTTCGTACGGAAGCTATTATTCACCTACGAAGGTTGACGATTATATCGGCGAGTTTGAAAAGACGGCCGAAACCGCCCTTGTTTTAGGAACGGACCGCGTGCGCATATGGGCATCGGAACAGGGACGTGCGGAAACGAGCGAACGAGCATACGCGGCATTTGTGGAGCGGATGCAAAAGGTGGGAGAAAAGGCCGCGGAATACGGCGTGACGGTCTGCTTCGAGCATCACCAAAACACGGTTTGCGACGGTGGCTCGCAAGCTTTGCAGGCGCTTTGTGACATTGCGCACCCAAATGTGAAAACGTATTGGCAGCCGATTTGTCCGAGAGCAGAAGATAACCTTGCAAACATCGAACTGCTTTCCGCGTATATCCAAACGGTACATGTATACAATTGGATCGGTTGGGATCGGTATATGCTCGAAGAGGGCAAAGAGAAGTGGGAAAAATATATAGCCGCACTCAGAAAGATCGACCGCGAGATTCCCTGTCTTTTGGAATTTACCAAAGACGATTCGGAGGAAAATTATTTTGCCGATGCGGCATGTCTGCACGCGCTTTTAAAATAGCCTCGCCG
>JAIEBL010000089.1 GCA_029069015.1 Clostridiales bacterium | reverse complement strand
GAGCCGTACCGCGTGCAGGTGCTTTGTCCCATAAAAGCGGGGGCGGCGGGTGCTTCGAATCTGAACCGCAGGCTGCAAAGAAAACTGAACGAAAGCGGCGGTGCGTTCGTGGAATCGGAAGGCTGCCGTTATATCACGGGCGACAAGGTCATGCATATTACCAACAACTATAATTTGGGTTGGCGGCGTATCGTGGGCGGCACGCATGAAACGGGCGAGGGCGTGTTTAACGGCGACCTCGGCGTGATTGCCGAAATCCGCCCGGACAGCGGCGAAATCGACGTCCTCTACGAAGACGGGCGTCTTGTGACCTATACGCCCGACGTGCGCAATCAGCTCATGCCCGCCTATGCGATCACGGTGCATAAGAGCCAGGGGAGCGAGTTCGACGGCGTCATCGTGCCGCTCTACGGGCTTAACCCCGTGATCATGACGCGCAATTTGCTGTATACGGCGATCACGCGCGCAAAGCGTGCCGTGGTGCTCGTGGGCGAGCGGTACACGATAAAGCGCATGGTGGAAAACGATTACGTTGCGCTTCGGTACAGCGCGCTTAAAAAGTTCTTAGGCGAGGCGTTTGTGCTCGATTCGCTTCTTTTCGGCAGCGACGAAGAGGACGACGAGTAGCGACAAACTATAATACTAAAAAGATTGACGAAGCAGGAAAAATCGGGTAAAATATAAGCAGAGTGTAAAAGGGAATGCGTAGCAGGAAAGGACGGGCGCTTTGCGCTAAAATCGCATACGGAGCGGGTGGGCTTGCCTGCGCGGCGGGCGTAACGCTTTTGCCGCTTCTTTTGCCGCTCAGTACCGCGGCGGGCGTGCATAAAATCGCGCTCATGCTTTCTTGTGGCTTGGGACTGGGGCTTTCCGTGTTTTTGATGCCGCTCTTTTATGCGCTTATCAACGGGAACACGCTGATCGCAACGGGCAGATATCACATTCCGTTCGTTGTTTCGGTGTTGCTCGTATCTCTTTGCGCCGTGGGTATCACGTGTATCGGGCGGCTTCATGCCGTTCTGCAAGCATTGATACTTTTCGGGTTATTTTTCCTTCTTGCGCTCGGCATACAAATTTTTGCCTTCACTTATTTTTCGATTGGCAAACGGTTTGCGTACGTGGGCGATGTTTTTGCTTTTTCCAAAGTTTTTGCCTATATAACGCCCGTGCTCGGCGCACTTGCCGTGCTGTGGCTTTTTGACGCCGACCGCGATGGGCTTTGCGGCATTATGTGCCTGGCGTCGCTTTGCACGCTCGCGGGGCTCGTGTTTGCCTACATGGCGACGAGTAGCCGTATGGCGCTCTTTTTGCGCGTGGAATCCTTTCACCGTCGCACCCTTGCCGAGAACTACAAACGCTTTATAGAGCCGCTTACCGAAAAGCGTGCGCTCTTGCGTTTTGTTGCATCCGCGCTTTCGGCGGCGGGTATTGCGGTCGCGGTGTGTGCTTTTCCGCAAACGGTGTTTGCGGCGCGTCTAGGGTACGCGCAGGGTTTCAAACCCACCGTCCTGATTCTGGCGGGGTTTTGTGCGCTTATGGGAATCGTGACCTCGCTCAGTGGGAAAGCACGCGAAAGGGCGGAGCATACTTCGCTCGTGTTGTGCATCGTTACAGTCGTGGCAACGTGCGGCATGGTCGTGTTGCGTTTCTTTGCGGGCGCAAAAGCGCTCGATACGGCGACGGCGTACGTATACGCCCTATTGTTGGGACTTGCCGTCGGTGCGGCGCTTCCTTGCATGGGGAAGCAAAGCGGGCTTGCGGCAGACGAGACGGGCACGAGCACGGGGCGTACGTTTGCGCTCTATAACTGCGCCGTGACAATCGGCATTGCGGTCGGTACGGCACTCTCTGCGCTTGCCGCATTTTTCAGAGCAAAGAGCGGCGTAGCGGCGGCAGTCGTTTCGTTTGTCTTATTTGCGTTGTTCTTCCTTGCGGGTACGCTGTTGCGGTTTTTCGTGCATAAACGGGCGACGGCGGAAACGAGCGAAGAAAAGGAGAACGGGTGATGTTTACCATTAAGGAATGGCAAAACGGTGACGAGTTGCAAAGCGTATGCAAGCGCTTACACGCCGACTACGAAGAGGACGACCGCGCGTTTGTTCTGGTAGAGGGCGAGCCGCTTGCCGTGGGTATCCTGTCGCTCTACAAGGGCACGAAGGTGCTTTTAAAGGGCGTATACGGCGACATAGACGAACGGTACCGCGATCTCATGTGTCGCTCGTTGCTGTTCTTTGCAAGCAATATGAATCCCATCACGGTGCGCGTAAACGAAGTGAACGACTACTACCGAGCCTTAGGTTTTACCGAAAAAGAGGGCGGTATGGAAGTCAATAACAAAGAGATTCGCTTCGAGCATTGAAGCATCACGTGCCCCGAATCTACATAACGGCATAACCATTCCGTTTTGCGGGATGAGTGCAATAAAAACGTACGAGCGCGTACAAAGCGCAAAGAGGAGAAACATGAAAACCGATATCGAAATCGCAACGAGCGCAAAACTGCAACCCATCGAAAAGATTGCCGCGTCCGTAGGCATCGAACGCAAGAACCTTCGGTTGTACGGCGACTACATGGCAAAGGTCAAGCCGCAAAACGGTAAGGGCAAACTTATCTTAGTCACTGCCATCAATCCTACGGCGGCAGGCGAGGGCAAGACCACCGTAAGTATCGGACTTGCCGACGCAATGAAGCGTATCGGGCTTAAAGTTTGCCTTGCGCTCAGAGAACCGTCCCTTGGTCCTGTCTTCGGTATAAAAGGCGGCGCGGCGGGCGGCGGCTACGCGCAGATCGCGCCAATGGATGATATCAACCTGCACTTTACGGGCGACCTGCACGCCATTACGGCGGCGAACAATTTGCTCGCGGCAATGCTCGACAACCATATGTATTTCGGCAACGAACTTAAAATCGCGCGCGTCACGTTCCACCGTTGTCTGGATATGAACGACCGTGCGCTTCGCTTTATCCATTGCGGGATAAAGTACAACGACCGTGACGATTCGTTCGACATTACGGCGGCAAGCGAAGTCATGGCGGCATTATGCCTCAGCCGCGACGAAGAAGACTTAAAAGAGCGGCTCGGCGATATCATCGTCGGATATAACGAAGACGGCGCGCCCGTTACCGCACGAATGCTCAAAGCCAACGAGGCGATGGCGATCCTTCTCAAAGACGCCGTTTCGCCCAACTTAGTGCAGACGCTCGAAGGCGTACCTGCGTTCGTGCACGGCGGACCGTTCGCCAACATCGCGCACGGCTGCAACAGTATCATGGCAACGCGCACCGCTATGCATTACGGCGATTACACCGTGACCGAAGCGGGGTTCGGCGCAGACCTTGGCGCGGAAAAGTTCCTCGACATCAAATGCCGCGCAGCCGGCATTGCGCCCGATGCAGTGGTCGTCGTGGCGACCGTTCGCGCTTTGAAATGCGCAGGCGGCAAAGCAAAGGAAGAGCTCTCTAAGCGTGACGACGAGGCGCTTCAAAAAGGTCTCGGGAACTTGATCAAACACGTGGAAAACATTACGGGTGTATACAACCGTAAGTGCGTCGTGGCGATCAACCGTTTCGTGTCCGACGAAGACGGCGAAATAGAGATCATAGAAAACGCCGTAAAAGCTTTGGGCGTAGACGCCGTGTGCGTCAACGTATGGGGCGAAGGCGGCAAGGGGGGCGTCAAGCTTGCCGAGAAGGTCAAAGAGCTTTGCGCTAAGCCCGATAAACCTCTGACCTATGCGTATGAACTTACCGATTCGGTACGCGAGAAAATCGAAAAGGTGGCAAAGCGCGTGTACGGTGCGGCCGCCGTCGAGTTTGCGCCCGAAGCGGAAGCTATGCTGAAAAAAATCAAGGGCGAGTGGGCGAACTACCCCGTATGCATTGCAAAAACGCAATACTCGCTTTCCGATAATCCCACGCTGCTCGGGCGTCCCGAAGGATTTACGCTCAAGATCCGTGACCTCGTGGTGCGCGGCGGGCCTAAGTTCATCGTAGCGATGGCGGGCGAAATTCTGTTGATGCCCGGGCTTAGCAAAACGCCCAACGCTGTGAATATGAAAATCAAGGGCGGCATTATCGAAGGACTGTTTTAAGCACTGTAAAAAAGCGGTGCGGCGCCGCATAGGTGGTTTGCGGCACAAAGGAGACGTATGGGTAACTTTATCGAAGAAATCATCGATGCGGATCTGGCGGCGGGGCGCGAGAAAGAAATCATTACGCGTTTTCCGCCCGAGCCGAACGGCTATCTGCATATCGGGCACGCAAAGAGCATTTGCCTGAACGTGGGTATGGCGAAAAAATACGGCGGCAAGTGCAATTTGCGGTTCGACGACACCAACCCCGTCAAGGAAGAAGACGAGTTCGTGCAGTCGATCATCGAAGACGTGAAATGGCTGGGCTGGCAGGGCGATGTCTACTTTGCGTCTGACTATTTTCCCGTTATGTACGAAGCGGCGGTGCGCCTCATTAAAAAAGGTTTGGCGTACGTAGACGACGTAACGGCGGAGCAAATGAAAGAAATGCGCGGCACGCTCACCGAGGCGGGCAAGGAATCGAAAAACCGAAACCGCCCCATAGCGGAGAGTCTTGCGCTGTTTGAAGATATGAAAAACGGCAAGGTCGCCGACGGCGCGTTGGTGCTCCGCGCCAAAATCGATATGGCGAGCCCGAACATGAACATGCGCGACCCGATTATTTACCGCGTGGTACGTGCGCACCATCACCGTCAAGGCGACAAATGGTGCGTGTATCCCATGTACGATTTTGCGCACCCCATCGAAGACGCAGTGGAAAATATCAGCCACAGCATTTGTACGCTCGAGTTCGAAGATCACCGTCCGCTTTACGATTGGGTGCTCAGAGAATGCGAGTTCCCGCACCCGCCGCACCAATACGAATTTGCGCGTCTCAATATCGCGCGCACGATCATGAGCAAGCGGTACTTGAAAAAACTCGTAGACGAGGGCTTCGTGAGCGGTTGGGACGATCCGCGTATGCCGACGATCGCGGGGCTTCGCCGCCGCGGGTATACACCGTCCGCCATTCGTACCTTCTGCGAGCGCATCGGCGTCGCCAAAGCCAACAGCGAGGTGGAGGAAGGGCAGCTCGAAAGTTGCATTCGCGAAGAGCTGAACGCGACCGCAGCGCGCGCAATGGCGGTGCTCGATCCGTTGCCGCTTGTTTTGGATAACGTTCCCGATGACTTTTGCGAAACGCTTACCACCGAAATCAACCCGCAAGCGGAAAACGGCGGCACGCGTGAAATTACCCTTACCAAAACCGTTTATATCGAGCGTGACGACTTTGCCGTCGTGCCTCCACCCAAATACAAACGGCTCGTCGTGGACGGCACGGTGCGCTTAAAGAGCGCCTACATCGTCAAATGCACGGGCTACGAAGGAAGCGCCGAGCACCCGACGTGCGTGCATTGCGAGCTGATCGCCGGCACGAAGAGCGGGGAAGACAACAGCGGCATCAAGGTAAAGGGCGTCATTCATTGGGTCAACAAAAACGCCAAAAAAGCTTGCGTTCGCTTGTATGACTATCTGCTGATTGCCGACGATTCCAACCCCGACTTTAACGCACGGCTCAATGCCGATTCGCTGATCGAAAAGGAAGCGCTCGTCGAGGATGTGCTTGCAAACAGTAAAAAGAGCGAATCGTTCCAATTCCTGCGGCAGGGGTACTTTTGCCGCGACAGCAAGGAAGGCGGTTTGGTCTTCAACCGTATCGTGGGCTTGAAAGACGCGTACAACGCCAAAAAGTAGGCGAAGAGGAGAGAATACCATGAAAACAATACTTGTTACGGGCGGAAACGGCGCCTTAGGCAAAAGCTTTATCGAGCTGTATAAAAACAAATACGACATCACCGCGCCCGCTGAAACCGACTTTACCGTATACGACGAGGTGGCGACGCTGTTTACCGACAACAAGTTCGACGCGGTGCTGCATTTACCCGAGCGCGGGGACGAGGCGCACGCCTACAACCTGGTGGCGTTCAAAAACATTCAACACGCCTGCATTATCAACGGCGTTAAAAAGCTTATCATAGCAGGCGATGCGTCCGACCTCGATTGCGACCGTCCGCTTGAAAATGTGGGCGAAGACGAGCTCGGAAAGCGCGTACCCACGTCGGCATACGCTATGGGCGAATATTTGTCGCATGTGCTTGCCGAGAAGGACAAAATCAGCACCGTGCTTCGCTTCTTCACCCTCTACGGGAAATACGCGCGCGTAGAAAACAACCGTACGGCGGATATTCTTTCGCACGCCGTCACGGGCAAAAAAGAAATCGTGCTCGACGCCGACAAACAAATTTCGGTGATTTATACCGAAGACGCGTGCAAGATTATTACTTTGTTTTTGGAAAACGATTACGAACAGGGTATCTACAACGTGGCAGCGCCTACGCCCGTATCCCTCTATGACTTCGCAAAGAAAGCGAAGAATTTTGCCAAAAAAGATGCGCGGGAAGTTAA
>JAIEBL010000088.1 GCA_029069015.1 Clostridiales bacterium | reverse complement strand
CTGCACGTACTGCTTGGCAGTGTCCGTTTTGTCGCAGAAAAGTTTGAGATACTTTTCGGCGGCTTCCTTTCTGCCCGCAAGGCAGAACCGAAGGTACGTACGCGCGACGTCTTCGCCCGCATTGCCCTGCGTGGCGTGTGCCCAGTCGATGATGTAGGCTTCGTCTTTGGCGGTGATGATAATGTTATCGGGCACGAAGTCGCCGTGGCAAAGTTTTACGTGTTTGGGCATACCTTCCAAGCGAACGGTGAGCTCGTAGCGCACGGTGGCGGAAAGGTTCGTTTCGCCGATCTTACGCATCATCTTGTCTTTGATCTTGTTGAGGAGCGGCACGCGGTGGCTCTGCGTTTCGATCTGCAAGTCCACGAAACGGTTCAGGTATTCTTCCTCTTTTTCGGGGTGCGCGGTCATGAGCTCGGCAAGCGTCTTGCCTTCGATATAGTCCATGACGATCGCCCATCTGCCGTCCTCTAAGCAGGTAACGTCCAGAACGCGGGGAATTTTAACGCCCGCTTCTTCAACGCGCGCCTGATTGAGCGCTTCGTTGAGAACGTCCGACTTTTTCTTATCGGCGGAGAACACCTTGATGATCTTGTCGCCGTCGCGGTAAATGGTTTTATCGGGGCGCGAAGCCACAATATTGTCGAGTTTCATTATTTATTCCCTCCCTTATTATCGCCGTAGTAGGCGGCAAGATACAGCTCTTTGATCTCGCTCATCAGCGGGTAGCGCGGGTTCGCGCCCGTGCACTGATCGTCGAACGCCTGTTCGACCATTTCGTCGAGCGTAGAAAGGAAATCCTCTTCCTTCACGCCGTAGTCGGCGATCGTCTTTTTGATGCCGACCTGCGCTTTGAGCGTTTCGATCTTCTTGATGAGGTTTTTGAGCTTGTCGGCGTCCGTCTTGCCCGCAACGCCAAGGTACTCGGCAACTTCGGCGTAGCGACGAAGCGTGTGCGGATAGGCGTATTGCGAGAACGTGCCCATCTTAGGCGGCACTTCTGCGGCGTTGAATTCCATGATGCGGCTGATCAGCAGCGCGTTGGCTACGCCGTGCGGCAAGTGGTGGAACGCGCCGAGCTTGTGCGCCATGGAGTGGCAAACGCCCAGGAACGCGTTTGCAAACGCAATGCCCGCCATCGTGGATGCGTTCGCCATCTGCTCGCGCGCAACGGGATCGGCTGCGCCGTTTTCGTAGGCGCGCGGCAAGTAATCGAATATAAGCTTGATGGCTACGAGCGCCTGCCCGTCGGTGTACGGCGTCGCCATGATGGACGCGTACGCTTCGAGCGCGTGCGTGAGAGCGTCGATACCCGATGCACTCGTAAGGCCCTTGGGCATGCTCATCATGTTGTCGCTGTCGATGATCGCCATCTTGGGAAGCAGTTCGTAGTCGGCAAGCGGATACTTGATGTTCGTCTTTTCGTCGGTGATAACGGCAAACGGCGTCACCTCGCTGCCCGTACCCGCCGAGGTGGGAATGGCGACGAAGTATGCTTTTTCGCCCATCTTGGGGAAGCCGTAAACGCGCTTGCGGATGTCCATGAAGCGCATTGCCATGTCCATGAAGTCGGCGTCGGGATGTTCGTAGAGCACCCACATGATCTTCGCCGCGTCCATCGCAGAGCCGCCGCCGAGCGCGATGATCACGTCCGGTCCGAAGGCGGTCATCGCTTGCGCACCCGCTTTGGCGCTTGCAAGCGTGGGATCGGGCGCGACCTCGAAGAACGTGGTGTGCACGATGCCGAGCTGATCGAGTTTATCGGCGATCGGCTTGGTGTAGCCGTTTTTGAACAGGAATTCGTCCGTCACGATGAAGGCGCGCTTCTTGCCCATAACGGTGCCGAGCTCGTCGAGCGCCACCGGCATACAACCTTTCTTGAAGTAGACCTTTTCGGGCAAACGCAACCACAACATATTCTCTCTCCTTTCCGCAACGGTTTTAATATTGACAAGGTGCTTTATGCCGACGTTCTCCGAAACGGAGTTACCGCCCCAGGAACCGCAGCCGAGCGTCAGCGAGGGCGCAAGCATAAAGTTGTAGATATCGCCGATACCGCCTTGGCTGGACGGCGTGTTGACTAAGATACGGCAGGTCTTCATACGCGCACCGAACGCGTCGATCTTTTCCTTGCCCATGGTCGCGTTGACGTACAGCGACGCGGTGTGTCCGTAGCCGCCGTCGGCAACGAGCCGATCGGCTTTATTCAGCGCATCGGCAAAATCTTTCGCGCGGTACATCGCAAGAACGGGCGAAAGCTTTTCGTGCGCGAACTCTTCGTCGAGCGACACGCTTTCCACTTCGCCGATCAGAATTTTGGTGGTTTCGGGAACGGTCACGCCGGCAAGCGCGGCGATCTTGTGCGCGGGTTGACCCACGATCTTACTGTTGAGCGCGCCGTTGATGATGATCGTCTTGCGCACTTTTTCGCACTCGGCTGCGGAAAGGATATGGCAGCCGCGCGCGGCAAATTCTTTTTTCACGGCGTCGTACACTTTATCAAGCACGATGACCGATTGCTCGGACGCGCAGATCATGCCGTTATCGAACGTCTTGCTGTGGATGACCGAGTTGACGGCAAGCAGGATATCCGCGCTGTCGTCGATGATCGCGGGCACGTTGCCTGCGCCCACGCCGAGCGCGGGTTTACCCGAGGAATACGCGGCTTTGACCATGCCGGGACCGCCCGTTGCGAGAATGATATCCGCTTCGCGCATGAGCGTGTTCGTCATATCGAGACCGGGAACGTCGATCCAGGAAATAATGCCCTCGGGCGCGCCGGCTGCGACCGCCGCTTCGAGCACGACCTTTGCAGCTGCGATCGTGCAACCCTTTGCACGCGGGTGCGGACTGATGATAATGCCGTTGCGCGTCTTTAAGCAAATGAGCGTTTTGAAGATCGCCGTACTCGTGGGGTTGGTCGTGGGAATGACCGCCGCTACGAGACCGATCGGGTCGGCAATTTTCTGAATGCCGTACGCCTTGTCCTCTTCGATAACGCCGCACGTTTTCGCGTCTTTGTAGGCATTGTAGATATACTCGGCGGCATAGTGGTTTTTGATGACCTTATCTTCCACCACGCCCATGCCCGTCTCCTCTACCGCCATTTTGGCAAGGGGAACGCGCATCTTGTTCGCCGCACTCGCCGCCGCCAAAAAGATCTTATCGACCTGTTCCTGCGTAAAAGTCGCAAATTTCTTCTGCGCTTCTTTTACTTCGGCAATGCGAACGAGCAAGCTGTCTACACTGTCTACGATAGCCGTGTTTTCCATAACTCTTCTCCTTTATAAGAATTGAAACTTTTTCAATCGGGCAGTCTTCCTAACGTGCTCCGTTTTTTTTGCCCGCCATTTCCAAGTATACATTATTTTCCGCATTTTGTCAATATCCCATTCCTCTTTTTCCGCATTGCCTCTTTCTTTTTAAACCTTAGATACGCGCAGACGCGAGAACGCGCGGCTCAGCGGATACCACAACGCCGCCACGGTAACGGCGGCGCAAACGCACTGCACGATCATTGTCAGAAGCGAGGCATAAAAATACGCCGTCGCGCTCTTTTTCGTATAGCCGAGCATCAACGGCGTAATCATATCGTCCAAAAAGGTAAAGAGCGCCGTCATCAAAACGGCGACGCCCGTAAACAGCGCAATGCGCGCGGGTACGGAAAGCCGTGCCGTGCCCCTTCCCAAAAGCCCGAAGACCACGGCAAACAGATTATAGTATATAAGATACAGTGCGACTACGTTGGGAAAGAACCCGAACAGAAAACAGCGAATCAAAGAAAAAGCGTTCGCAACGATGAGCCCGAGGCGCACGCCGCAAGCGACGCAGAACGTCAAAAACAGCACGGTCACGACTTCCACGCCTTGCACGCCCGACAGCGCAAACTGCGCTGCAAGCAGCACGCCCGTCATCGCGCCCGCATACGCCAGAGAACGGGCGGACTGTACCGCCCCGCTTTTTCTTTCGCCGTGCGCCACGGTTTATCCCCAGATCAGATAGGTAAAGTAGATGACCGCCCCGTCGCGGATCTGCATCTTCGAGACGCCGTTCATCGATTCGGTCAGCGTCTGCCCGTCGTATTCGACCGTCATCGCCTGATAGGCAGCGTCCGGCTTGGTTTCCAGCTTGTCTGCCTCCACGTTGGTATAGGTGTAGAGCGACTTATGCGCGGCAAGGCTTTCTTCCAGAATGTAGCTGTCGACAAGGCTCGTTTCGCCGCCGTACGTGCTTTCCACGGGCACGCCGAGCGCGGTCAGATAAATGCCGTACACGCCTTTGCTCCCCTTGTAGCAAAGCTTTTTCTCGTCCGCGAGCTTATCGAGAACGTCCATCACGCTGTCACTGCTCGTATACCCGTCCAGGGATACTTCGATGACCTTTGCTTCGCTCTGCGCGTCCGTGGCGATCACGATGCGCATCGAACCCGAAAGCGCGTCGCCTTTATCGCCGCATGCCGTGAAGCACAGCATACTCACCATCAATGCTACGAATAGCAAAACGATTCTTTTCTTTTTCATTTGTCTATACTCCTTCTTTTTTGTATTTCCTTTTAAAAAACAAACAAAAACCGCCGCCCCTCAAAAACGGGACGACGGCAAAACAAGAACGCATACAAAATGCATCCTTGCCCTAGCGGAGCGGTACTCCAACTGAACCCGCCCCACAGCGGTTAATTTCGGCGCTTTTCGACAAAAGCTCCTCAGTCGTGCTCTTGCTACGATTTCGTCACTTTTGTCACAAATCACTCGAAATTTCCTCGCTGTGGGGTGCTTCGCAGTTTTGGGCGAGCAAAAAGCGTATTTAGACAAGGCAAAGTCCGCAGACAAGGCTTGGTAGCCTTGTCAAGGGCTTTAACGCCGTATCAATCGCTTTTTGCCGCACAAAACCGTGTTCGGCTGGGTACCGCTCCGCTGACCTTCCTTCCGCTTGCCCAAGGAACTTTCGGCATACACATACAAACGGGCAGGCTATCCGACTTGACCCGAAGTAAGGTACGCACGAACATTGTACGCGTTTACTTCGGCTTTACGGTAATGACGGTTGCGACGGATTTTCACCGCACTTCCCCTGCTTTCTTTAAAGAGCACTTTTATTGCGCTCTTTAAAACTCGGCGTTTGCGTTTGATTGTAAAACAATTGTAGCATGAATGCGATAATGCACGCAAGCGATTTTTCATAGAAACGAAAACCTTCTGCTATTCTGTCATTTCGCTCAGCCGAGCGCGGAGCGCGAACGCCACGGAGCGAAGCAACGGAGCCGCCCAAAAACAAAAAACCTACCGCCGTAATACGTTTGCGGTAGGCGTTTGCTACTCCTTTTTATTGTTCGCTTGCGCTCTTAGAGAGCATCCCGTCGGTACAAGTAACGGTGTAATCGCCTGTATGACAGTTCCAATGGTAGCCCTTACTTATTTCTCTCCACTGCGTTTTCGTCCCCTTATACGCGATGCGCGTCAAGCGACTGCAACCGTAGAATGCGCTTTCCCCGATACTCGTTACCGACTGCGGTATCGTTATAGCCCTTAGGCTCTCACAATCGTAAAACACGCAACTCCCGATACTCGTCAACCGACTGTTTTCGGCAAAGGTTAAATCCGTCAACGCGCGGCAATAGCAAAATGCATAACCGTACAGTATATTCGTTCCGCTATTGACCGCGCAAGAAGTTATATTTTTATTCTCTGCTTTTATCAATACCACGTACGGGTTTTCGCTGTTTCCCAAATAGTAACTGTTGTCGTATTCGTTGTATTGCAAACTGTCGCAATTGGAGAACGCATACTTCCCGATACGCGTCACGCTACCGGGAATCGTAATGCTCTTAAGGTTACGGCAACACTCGAACGCCCTCTCCCCGATACTCGTTACGCTGTTCGGTATTTCTATGTGTACAAGTTTTCCGCAACTCTCGAATGCCCTGTCTTCTATCCCCGTTACCGACTGCGGAATCGTTATGCTCGTAAGCTTTCCGCAACCGGAAAAAGCGCAATGACCGATACTTGTCACGCCGCTCGGCACGTTCATGCCCGTAAGCTTCCCGCAACCGGAGAAAGCAAAGTCTGGGATTGCCGTTGCGCCGCTCGGGATAACGAGAGTATCCGCTATTGCTTTCTCGCCTAACGCACGCGTCTTTATCGATTTGCCGTAGCTCATAAGATCACTCAATCCGTTTATGCCGCACCGGCCTGTAATATAGTTTGTATAGGTTTATACGCGCAAAGCCACTGCAACATTTCTCTTTTTAGAATATTTTAACCCATTCGGGTTATATTGTCAACTATTATAGGTTACCTTATTAACCCAATTCCGTTATATAATACACTAAAACAAATGAACGGAGGCAGCAATGGACGTAATAGAAAAAATCGACCGACTACGCAAGGAACGCGGTTGGTCGGTCAACGGTTTGGCAATGGAATCTATGTTGACCCAATCGACGGTCAACAACTTATTCAGCAGAAAAAACGAACCCAAGCTCTCCACCTTGCGCGCCATCTGCGACGCCTTCCACATAACGCTGGCGGAATTTTTCCAAGAGAACGACCCCGACAACGAATACGAAAACGAAATTTTGCGACGCGTGCGCGCACTATCCGACGAACAGAAAGAAGCGGTTTTAACGATACTGCGGTCGATCGGCTGAGATGCGACCGTTCTTGCGCCCATCCCCCTGCCTGTCACCACATCCTACCCCCTGTCATTTCGAGCGGAGCGGAGCGAAGTCGAGAAATCTCAAAAGAGACCTCTCCGCTCCGCTTCGCTTCGGTCGAGGTGACATGAGGAGCTCCATCAAAAAACAAAAAGGTAGCAGTTTTTCACTACTACCCTTTTTTGTGTTGTTCGTATAATGTTTGCGCGATCTATAGCAAATCCTCTTGACTGTTGACCATCGGTTCGCCCTCTTTTACCGCGACAGGACGATACGTGCCGTCGGCGCAGAGCTCGCGTGCTTTCACGTTGTCGGAAAGAATGGTTTTGAGTTTTTTGAAGACGGTGGCGCGGATCTCGGAATCGAGCAAAGGCGTTGCGATCTCCACGCGTTTGTCGGTGTTGCGCGTCATGAGGTCGGCGGAGGAAATAAAGACGTGCTCGCCCTCGCCGAACGCATAGATGCGCGAGTGCTCCAAAAACCGCCCTACGATGCTGACGACGCGGATGTTCTCGGTCTTGCCCTCGATCCCCGGAAGCAAGCAGCAAATACCACGCACCACAAGCTGCACTTTGACGCCCGCCTTGCTCGCCTCGATAAAACGGTTGATCATATCGAGGTCGGTCAGGCTGTTCATCTTCGCGTAGATCGCGGCGGGTTTGCCTTTCTTTGCTTTCTCGATCTCGCGGTCAACGTATTTGATGAGCCCGCTCTTTAACGAGTGCGGCGCAATGAGCAGCTTCTGATAGTCCTGCTCGATATTGCCGATCGCCAAATTGCGGAAGAACGCCGCACCGTCCTCGCCGATTTCGTCGTTTGCGGTGATGACGTTGAGGTCGGTGTAGATGCGGCTCGTCACCTCATTGTAGTTGCCCGTGCCGAGGTGCGTGATATACTTGACTTCGCCGCCGCGGTTGAGCACGATGGATACGATCTTGGAGTGCACCTTGTAGTTGCCCACGCCGTAGAAAATCGTACAGCCCGCTTCTTTGAGCACGTTCGCAAAGTAGAGGTTGTTCTCCTCGTCGAAGCGCGCGCAAAGTTCGATAACGACCGTCACGTCTATGCCGTTCTCGCTCGCCTTTTTGAGCGCGTCTACAATACGCGAATGCGCGTCCAGGCGGTAGATGGTGATTTTGATGGACGCGACTTCCTTACTTTCGGCGCACTCGTCCAAAAGGCGCACGAGCGTGGAAAAGCTGTCGTACGGATAGGAAAGGAAGATGTCTTTGCTGAGCACGCGATTGATAAGACTCCCCTCTTCCTTTACGGTCTTTGCGCGGAACGGCTTATATTTGAGCGGCGCGGCGTCCTGCTCGGAAAGCAGCGAATCGAGCTTGGAAAGGTACTTGCAATCGATC
>JAIEBL010000087.1 GCA_029069015.1 Clostridiales bacterium | reverse complement strand
GATCGTCATTTTACCCATTCCCAATCTCGTAAAAAACGGTTGCGACATAAAAAACTTTTCGCTCGGCAGCGACTTGGAATTGCAGGACGACTACCTTAGCTATACAAACGAAATAAAGAAAAAAGCGCTTGTAGACGGCTTGCGTGCCGCACTTCTAGATGACGGAATCACGCTCGGCGATACGGAAATCGAGGGCGATTTTTCGGCGGCAGTTCCCGTCATTACGGCAATTCGAATAAATTTAAGCCAAGTTGTCATTGACGGACAATCTGCGCATATAAATAAGTATCAGCTGGTAGCCGATAAGGTTTCACAGTATTTGGCGGTGAGTAAGGACATAGTACGGTTTTATGAGTAGCGCAAAAATCAAAGGCTTTTTCGCGAAATTGCGAAGCAAAAAACACTTTGAAACGATTATTGCAATCGTTGCCGTCGTTGTGATGCTCGTGCTCTATTTCTCCGTAAAATCGGGATCAAGTAAGAGCGCACAAAAAGCAACATCCGTACAAACTACCGTTGCAAGCGATTATTGCGAAAAGACCGAGCAAAAACTGATTGCCGCGCTCGAATCCATGAGCGGCGTCGGCAAAGTCAAAACGGTCATCAGCTGGGAAGCGGGAGTGGAAAAGGGCATTGCGTACGCTACGAATTCGGCGGGGAATACCATTACGACCACTCCGACCGTCATCCAAACGCAAGGAAGCAGCGGACCGATCGTGCTGAAAGAGCTGTATCCGAAAGCGTTGGGTGTGATTATTATCTGTCAAGGAGGAAACAACGTTGCGGTAAAATTGGACGTTATGCAAGCGGTATCGGTTTTGCTGGATATTTCGCAAAACAAAATCAACGTGTATCCCATGCGATAGAAAAGCACAACAAAATCAAAAATTTTTAAGGAGGCAAAATATATGCTGAGTAAAAAGAAAAAAATCTTCATTCTGGTAGGTATGGTCGCGCTCTTGGTGGTGACGGGTTGTTTGAATATCTTTTTAAACAACAAGTCCTCGAAAGCTGCAAACGCCGAAACCGTTACGTACGGAAACTTTTTCACCACGTACCGCACCGACCGCACCATTACGCGCGAACAGACCATGATGTACTTAAACGAAATCATCGAAAACGAAGCGTCGTCAGAAGAAGCAGTCGCGCAAGCACAAGCGCAAAAACTCTCGCTTTCCAAGAATATGGAGCTTGAACTCGTGCTCGAAGGCCTGATTAAAGCGCTCGGCTTTGAAGATGCCATTGTTACAGCCACCACCGACAGCATCAACGTCATCATCAAATCGGGCGAACTCACCGAAGCGGAAGTAGCGCAAGTACTGGATATCATCGTGACCGAAACCGACCGCACCGCAAACGACGTAAGAATACTGCCCGTAGAATAAATTTTGCCGTTGCAAGCAAGCAAAATGCTCTAAGAATATTACGCACATTTTGATTGAAATTTTTTAATCGCTGTGTTATACTATACGAAAGAACGAAGCGTAGCGCCCGACCGCAATATCCGGTCGGGGGCTTGCTCCGAACAAAGGAGTGTCGCATGCCGCTCAAAAGCCGCTACAATGCAAACTTTACCGGCGATATAACCTACGGACGTAATTTGATTTCGTCGATTATCGTATTGGCAGTGCAGGAAATCAACGGCGTAGCTTCCTTGCAGGGCAAAGGGATTCGCACGGAAATGAACGGCTATACGGTAAACGTAGACGTTTATATCAACGTTGAATTCGGCGTTAGTTGCTCGGACGTTGCGTTCCGAGTGCAAGAAAACGTCAAGCGTGGCGTCGAAACAAGCAGCAAATACAAAGTCGGTATCGTAAACGTAAACATTTTAGGGCTCGCGTCGCCGACAAGCGCGGTGCAACCCAAAATATAAGCAACAAAATCGATAGGCTATATGCCTATCCTTTTTGCCGTTTTGAGAGGTAGACAGTAAATGAGCAGAAAATCGGCAAGAGAAAACGCATTCCGATTGGTGTATGAATACGTGGAAACAAACGAACGCAACGATTTCAGCAAATCGATTCTGTGCGACGGGGAAGCGCCTGATGACGTTGCCTTCACCGAAAGGCTGTATGACGGCGTTTTGGAAAATTTTGCCTATCTCAAAGAAATCGTGGAACGGTACAGCAAAGACTTTGCCTTTGACCGTATTTACAAAACCGACCTTGCCGCGCTCCTAATTGCTTCTTTCGAAATTCTTTTGTGTGACGACGTGCCCGAAAAAGTATCGGTCAACGAAGCAATCGAACTTTCCAAAATCTATTCCACCGATAAAAGCCCGTCGTTCGTAAACGGCGTGCTCGCGTCTGTTATCGCAAACAGGGAGGCGCTTATCCATGCCCGCGCAGATCATTGACGGAAAGGCGATTGCTGCTCGCGTACGCACAGAGCTTCGCGTGCTTGCCGAAAACTTTGCCAAAGAGAAAGGAAGGCAAGTAGGTCTCGCCGTCATTCTTGCGGGAGAGGACCCCGCGAGCACTATTTACGTGCGCAATAAAATCAACGCTTGTAACGAAGTGGGCATACGCTCGTTTTCGTATACGTTTCCCGCAAGTGTGACCGAAGAAGAACTTTTAACGCAAATCGCAACCTTGAATGCCGATAGCGCGGTGGACGGCATTTTGGTGCAGCTTCCGCTACCGAGCGGTATCAACGAGCAAAAAGTGCTTGCCGCCATTTTACCGCACAAAGACGTAGACGGCTTCCACGCAGTCAATGCGGGCAACCTGCTCCTCGGCAAGCCCTGTCTTGCCGCCTGTACGCCGCAAGGGTGTATCGAGCTGATTCGTTCTACGGGCGAATCGATCGAAGGCAAAAATGCCGTCGTTATCGGACGCAGCAATATCGTAGGAAAGCCGATGGCAATGCTGCTATTGCAAAATAATGCCACCGTTACGGTTGCGCACTCCAAAACGCGTGATTTGGCGGATATTACCGCGCGCGCCGATATTTTGGTGGTTGCAATCGGAAAGAAAGAGTTCGTGACGGAAAATATGATCAAGTGCGGCGCAATCGTAATAGACGTAGGTATGAACCGCGAAAGTGGCAAACTGTACGGTGACGTTTGCTTCGAGGGCGCGATGAAAAAAGCAAGCTTTGTAACACCAGTCCCAGGTGGTGTCGGACCGATGACGATTGCCATGTTACTTAAAAACACGATAGCCGCGGCGGTGCAACACAATGCGTGAACGCTCATTGACGGTCTCGCAGCTTTGCACCTACGTTAAAGGCGTATTCGAAGACGAACTGATTTTGCATAATCTTTGCGTGGTCGGGGAAGTGAGCGCCTTTAAACAAACGGCTTCGGCAACGTTCTTAACGCTGAAAGACGAAAACAGCGCATTGCAATGCGTTTGCTTTGAAAGCATCGAGCCGCTGACGGAGGGTGAAAAAGTTTCTCTTCTAGGCTCCGTTCGCTTTTACGACCGCAGCGGAAAAGTATCTTTTCTGTTTAAAAGCTTTACACGCATAGGGAAAGGCGCTTTGCTCGCGCAGTTATACGCTTTGCGCGACCGGTTAGCGCAAGAGGGCGTGTTCGACCGAAAAAAGCCCATACCCGCTCCGATAAAAGATATCGGCGTTATTACCGGAGAAACGGGCGTTGTCATTCACGACTTTATCAAGACGCTATGGCGCAAACGTAAAATGGGTATCGTGCGCATTTATCCCGTAGCCGTACAGGGAAAAACGGCGGCAGAGGAAATCGTGCACGCACTCAAAAAAGCGGACAAAGCGGGGCACGATCTTTTGTGCGTCATGCGCGGGGGTGGTTCGGAAGAAGACCTCAGCACGTTTAACGACGAAACGCTCGTTCGCACCGTGTCCCAATGTAAAACGCCCGTACTGTCGGCGGTAGGGCACGAAACGGACGTGATGCTTTGCGATTTTGCCGCTTCCGTTCGCGCGGGTACGCCGAGTATGGCGGGCGAATGGATCGCAGATCAGAACGATGCCTATATCGAATCGATTCGCGCCTACGGAGTTAAGCTACTACAAAGTATGGAACGCCTTCGCGCCAAACGCATCAATACGCTTTACCGAACGGCGGCGTCGCTCTCTTTTAAAAGCGAGCAAAAATTCGACCGCGTGCGCTACGTTCTGAACAGATCGGCGAATCGATTGTCCGACCGTGCGGACAAGGTGTGGCGGGAAAAACGTAGCGCCGTTTCGGCATTCGGTTCGCGCCTTTGTACGCGTACGGAACAAAAACTGGCGAGCGTGCAAACTCGCGTCGGCGAGCTGAGCGGAAGCTTGCAAAAAAACAGTCCCTTGCGCATTCTTTCCATGGGATATGCAAAACTGTTCAAATCCGACGGAACGGGTGCAGACGTAACCAATACAGAAATCGGCGAAGAAATTCGCGCCGTAACGGCAAACGGGAGTATGACTGCAACCGTCACGAACATACTATCGAAGGGAGAGAGATAAAGTGCTGGAAAACAAGCTGAAAGAATTGGAAACCATTTCGGATAAATTAGACGAAAAAGACGTTTCGCTCGAAGACGGTATTCGTCTTTTCGAACAGGGCGTGGACGTGATTCGCGAATGTCTGACCGATTTGGAGCAGAGCAAGGGGAGAATCAGCGTGATTCGCGGCGAGTTGGAAGAATTGTTACGCGAAAGCGAAGGAGAAAACGATTGAGTTTTGCCGCCCGATACGAAAAAAGGCGCACGGCATTCGAAAAAGAATTGACCGCTTTTTTGCCCAAACTACAATATCCTTCGCCTCTCGGCGAAGCGGTTCGTTATGCCCTTACGAGCGGGGGAAAGCGGTTGCGGCCCATACTGCTGCTTGAAAGCGCGCAACTTTTCACGCCCGAAAACGAACAAGCCATATCTCTTGCGGCAATTGCCGTAGAAAGTCTACACACCTATTCGCTGATCCACGACGATTTGCCTTGCATGGATAACGATGATTTCCGCCGAGGAAAACAAACGTGTCACAAGGTATTCGGCGAGGCGAACGCACTACTGGCGGGTGACGCACTGCTTAACCTTGCCTATGAATGCATGTTCGAAAGTTCGCTTCTGGGTGAAAACGGCAAAGCGGCGGGTCTGCTTTTGGCAAAGGCGGCAAGCGGTAGCGGACTCATCGGCGGGCAGGTGGCAGACTTGCAGCCGAATGCGGACAAAGAATCCGTTGCGTACATTTACCGCAACAAGACCGGCGCGCTGATTACGGCTGCGCTCGAAATGGGGGCGGTGCTTGGCGGCGCGACGTCTGCCGAACGGCAAAAAATCGTAAACTTCGGGCAGATTTTCGGCTTTTGCTTTCAACTGCAAGACGATTTGCTGGACAAAGAAACGGACGCCGATAAAAAAACGTATCTTAATCTCTACGGCGAAGAAGAAACGAAACGTATATTAAAAGAGAAAACAAGCGAAGCTATTGCTTGTATCGCCGATATGCACGGCACGGAATTCTTAATAGAACTGACCGAAAACTTTATGGAGCGAACCGAATAACTTGGATGCGCGCATCGAACAAATTCATTCTCCGTCCGATTTAAAACGACTTTCCAGAAGGGAACTGTCGGAGTATTGTGTTGCGCTTCGTACGTGTATTATCGAAACGGTTACCCAAACGGGCGGGCACTTGGCGTCGGCATTGGGAGCTGTGGAATTGGCGGTTGCGCTACATTATGTATTCGATGCGCCGAAAGATAAAATACTGTGGGACGTAGGACACCAGGCCTACGTGCATAAGCTCATTACGGGCAGAGCCGATCGTTTCGCTTCTTTACGCACGAACGGCGGCATTTCGGGCTTTCCGAAAATGTCGGAAAGCGAATATGACGCCTTTACCATGGGACATGCGTCCACATCGTTATCCGTAGGGCTGGGCTACGTTCGCGCCCGCGACCGTTTAAAGCAGGACTATCAGGTGGTAAGCGTGATCGGCGACGGCGCGCTTACGGGCGGTATGGCGTTCGAAGCGCTCAACGATATCGGCGCGTACGGGGCAAAAATGCTCATCGTGCTCAACGACAACAAGATGTCCATTTCGCAAAATGTGGGCGCAATGAGCAAATACCTCAACAAATTACGCGTCAGCAAACGGTATTCCAAATTAAAGTCTACCGTTAAAAAAGGCGTACTCGGTATCCCGCTTTTCGGGCAGAACATATATAAAGCGCTTGGCAAAACCAAAGACGGCTTAAGAGCGGTTTTACAGCAAAACAAAATGTTTGAACAAATGGGAATACGGTATTTCGGACCGATAGACGGACACGACCTTTCCGATCTGATTTCGACGCTTTCACGTATCAAAGAGGAGACAGGACCCGTGCTTTTGCATATCGTAACCGAAAAGGGGAAAGGCGACCCAAACGCGCAATCCGACCCGTCGCATTTCCACGGTGTTTCGCCCAGCAGTGCAGCGCAGGAAAACACGTTTTCGTCGGTCGTATCCGACTTTTTATGTCAAGAGGCGGAAAAGGACGAACGAATCACTGCGATTACGGCCGCAATGGCGTACGGTACGGGGCTTGACAAATTCTCGGAACGCTTTCCCGATCGGTTTTGCGACGTCGGGATCGCGGAAGAGCACGCGGTCACGCTGTCGGCGGCTATGGCAGCAGGTGGACTGAAACCTTATTTTGCGGTATATTCCACGTTTTTGCAACGCGGGTTCGACCAAATACTGCACGACGTATGTATCAACAAGCTACCCGTAACCTTTTTAATCGACCGCGCGGGTGCGGTAGGGTCGGATGGCGTAACGCATCAAGGCATATACGATCTGAGCTATTTGCTACCCATACCGAACATGACGGTTTTAACCCCGAAGGACGGCAACGAGCTGCGCGGAATGCTCGAATTTTCGCTCACCTTTAACGGACCGCTTGCTATACGCTATCCAAAGAGTTACACCGACAATGCGCCTTGCTCACTGATTGATTACGGCAAATGGGAAAAGGTGCGTAACGAAAAATCATCCGTTACGATTCTTGCGGCGGGCAACCGCGCCCTACAAGCGGCAATGGGAACAAAAGGCGCAAGCATCGTAAACGCACGGTTTATAAAACCGCTCGACGCAGAAATGTTGTCTTCGCTGAATAAAGAAAATACGCTACTCATTACCGTAGAAGATAATGCATTATGCGGCGGATTCGGCGAAGCGGTGCTGTCTTATGTGTCGCATAGTACCAAAATTGGTGCAAAAGTACAACGAATAGGGTATGAGGACGCCTTCTTGGATAATTATTCCGTGAGCGATTCCTTGCAAGCAGCGGGTATCACTACACAAAACCTGCAAAGCATAATCGATTCGTTTACCGCCAAGGAATAGACGCCAAAAGACCAACCGAAAAGCCGTACCGAAGACAATCCTTCGATACGGTTTTTTAAAAATCTTTCGAATGGTATGCAAAAAACTTGAATATTTATAATTTTTCGTGTATAATTAAAGCATGATTGCGGGCATTTATACAAATCTGAGCAAAGACAAAGATTTGTCGGTTACGAAGCAAATTTTTTCCGGGCTGACGGCACACGGCGTACAATGTGCCGTGTCCGAGAATTTGTCAAATAAAATTACGGACGTCAAGACGTTTTCCGCCTCTGCCGACGGATTGGATATGATGATCGTAATCGGGGGCGACGGCACGATTTTAGACATTGTACAGCACGCCGCCGCAAAAAATATTCCCGTGCTCGGCATCAACCTCGGCAAAGTGGGCTTTTTGACGGAAGCAGAACCGAACGGCTTCGATTCGCTTTCCCGTGCCATTGCCGAAAAAAAATACAAAGTCGAAAAGCGTGCCATGCTGTGCGCCGAAGTGGGCGGGCAGCGTTTTTACGCGCTCAACGAATTCGTGGTCACGCGGCGCAACGTTTCAAAAATGATTATGCTGCGCTTAGCGGTTGGCGGCGAGGAAGTAGACAAGTATTATTGCGACGGCATGATTGTATGCACCCCGACGGGCTCTACGGCATATTCACTTTCTGCGGGCGGTCCTGTTATCAGTCCCAAGGCAAAGGTGTTTTCGGTGACGCCCGTCAATTCCCATTCGTTGCATTCGCGCCCCATCGTCATCGGGGAAGAGGAAACAGTGGACTTTACGCTTTTGGCGCGTGCTGACGACGCAATGGTGCTTGCCGACGGCAAAAACGTTTGTACGTTGCCCGAAAAACAAACCATATCGATTTTCAAAGCTGAACGGCAAGCGCTGTTTGTGCGGCTTTCGGAAAGTAAATTCTACGGGCGTTTGCTCGGAAAACTCAATACGTGGAGTATAACCCCCAGCGAGGAGGTCTGAATAAAGGAATGACGCGTAACGCAAGACAAGTTAAAATTTTAGAACTGATCACCGAAAATGAGGTCGAAACGCAAGACGATTTGACGCACATGCTTAAAGA
>JAIEBL010000086.1 GCA_029069015.1 Clostridiales bacterium | reverse complement strand
AGCATGTATTTATCGGTGTCCGAATACATACCGTGCACTTGAATTTCGGTCACGCCGCGCCCGAGTTCTTTCATAAGACGTTCGGAAAGCTCCTGCGGTTTGTCGGTGATAATTTCAAACCGATAGCCGTTGCGCGCGCCGGCGAGAGCGAAGTCCACCACCACGTTTGCAATAAACAGGTTCAAAAGCGTGCAAATGACGGGATTGATATGTCTGCCGTAAACGAAGAATGCGATGGCGACAACGGTCGAATCCAGGATAAACGACAAGTACGCGAGGTTTGCGGCGGGTTTTGCTTTTTTGATCAGCGCGGAAATGGCGTACGTTCCCCCGCTCGCGCCGAAGCGGCGAAGCATCAAAGAAAAGCCGATCCCCGAAATAATACCCGTGGCGATACAGGCAAACATGATTTCGAAATCCTCCGGATTATTCGCAAGGCAATACGGTTTAAACTTTAGGATGCCCCAAAGCTCGTTACATCCCGATTGCACGCCTAAATACAGCATTAAGTAAAGCCCGAGCTTTCTATCCACGAATATGGTAACAAGCAACATAATGGGAAGATTAAACGCCAACATTAAAACGCCCCACGGCACTTTGTAGCCCGTAAGGTAGTACGTTATAGTGGCAAGGCCGCCCACGCCGCCGGGGGCAAACCCGTTGCTGTTCTGAAAAAAGAAGTAGGCAAGCGAAACGATCACGCCCGCAAGGATAGCGATGCCGATATCCGCGAATACCTTTTTGACTTTTCCTCTCATTCCCGCATCCCGATTTTCATATAGTGCAATGCCGATACGCATACAATCGTACAAACATTTTTATCATTATACGAGAATCGTGCGAAAAAAGCAAGAGTTCTATGCAAAAAAACAAAATTTACCGCGCAAACAACGGTTGTTCAAGCCCCATAAACGCCCGACGCATGTTTTGTAATACGGCGCTACAATGTTTTTGCGATTTCCTTTTTCAATCGCCCGATGATCTTTTTTTCCAAACGGGATATGTACGACTGCGATATGCCAAGTAGATCAGCGACTTCTTTTTGCGTCTTTTCGTTTGCGCCCGCAAGACCAAACCGCATTTGCATAATTTCCTTTTCTCTGCGGGAAAGATTGCCGATGGCTTTATACAGCAGTTGCTTTTCCACAGAATTTTCCAAATTGCGGCTCACAAGATCGGGTTCCGTTCCCAAAATATCGCTCATCAGCAGCTCGTTTCCCTCGCGGTCAACGTTGAGCGGCTCGTCGAGCGAGACCTCACACCGCAGTCGCACCATACGCCGCAAATACATAAGGATCTCGTTTTCGATACAGCGCGACCCGTAGGTAGCGAGTTTGATATTTTTATCGGGATCGAACGAATTGACGGCTTTTATAAGCCCGATACACCCCACGGAAATCAAGTCTTCCACGTCCACGCCCGTATTATCAAACTTTCGCGCAATGTAGACCACGAGCCGCAGATTGCGCTCTATGAGCGTATTCTTGGCAGCCGGATCGCCATTCTTCAACGCCAGCATCGTTTCTTCCTCTTCTTCGGGCGTAAGCGGCGAAGGCAACGCTTCGCTTACCGTGATATAGAAGAGCGAATTGTCGGCGTCCTCTTTGAACGATTTGAAAAACGCTTTCAGTTTATCGAGCAGATTCATTTTATACGCAAGCCTCCGCAAGAGAAGGATGCAGAATTGCATTATACCCTTCCCGATTCGTCGGCGCCCGAAAGGACAAACCGACCATTACATCGTTTACTATATGCCCGTCCACACCGAAATAGACCGCAAAATTTTGCGGGCGAATCAGCCACAAATTCGATGTCCCGCCCACGCCGCTACACCGCATACGCCGTGCATCGAATACGCGGTCGGCGTGCCCCGAACAAACGAGCAGCGTTTCCTCTTCGGATAAAACGGGCAATAAGGCGCGCACGTGAACGACCACGACAGGCAGCCCCGACCGCTCGTCGTACAAACCGTTGCCCGTATCCAAGAAGCCTTGCCCTTCCACCGTACGGTCCGCAACGGTAAACGAATAACGAAACAGATTTCCCTGCAACGTTTTTCGACGGTGCACCGTGCATACGAAAGAGCGTAGTAAGCGGTATAAAACGAGCATTGCCGCCGTTATCAGCCAAACGTAAATCGGCAGCGTCCGTTTAAAGGCGTCGAGAGGGCTTTTAAAACACAAAAGACGTAAGGCAAACAAACACCCGCCAAACAGGAAAGCGGCGCACCACCCCGCAAATAGCCCCTTTAAAAAGCGATATTTCTTTACGTACAGTATTGCCGTCAAAACGACACCCGTAAGAATTTTGTACACGGCAAGCAAAACGTAAGCATCGGGCAAAAGCGGAAACAGCACCGCCATTGCCGCACCCACCACGGCGCAAAAAAAGAGCCGCACTCCGTCTTGCCTTACGCGCAAAAAACGGTACGAAAGCGCACCGATCAGATAATCCATTACGAGGTTTTCGCAAACGAGCGATTCTATGTATATTGGCATACCCAAAGGCTACCACGAATTCGCCGTATAAAAATCGGCAATCGCGTCGATTTTTATGCGTTTGCGTCGTTTTCGGAAAAGCCGTTTTTCCCGTAGAAAACACGCCCCTTAGGGCCATCGCAAAAAAATATCCCCTCGCAAATACGAAAGGATATCCATACACGAAAATCTCTTATCACATTACAAGTTGCCTTGCTTAATACCGGCAGTATTCTTTAATTGTCTTTTCATATTCGTCCTGACTGAAATACTGCTTATAAATGATTTCATTTTCCGGCTTCATTTTCTCAAACACATCTCTATACCTTAACATTTGCGGGATGCAAAGCTCAAATCTTTTATGATGGTTTTTAATAAACAATTTTGCCTTTTTTGTTAACTTTAATTTAGAACCGATGATTTCAATAAAGCCTTCGCTCTCCAACCGGCTCAATCCATCATTGATCTCATCCAATTTGAATATGGCATGGTTTAATGTGTCCCCTGTCGAAATAATATGATACAAATCCAATTTCCCATTTGATAAACATGCAAAAAGCCATCCATCACTACTTCTGAAATTTTCTTGAGTCAAATTATCACCTCCACGCTGACGACCATTTTATCTACATTGTAACCTTTTACGTTTGCGATACTGTTTTTCTAAGATATCTCCACCCTCTATGTAATACGCCATACATAAAACCTTTTTATCGCCTTTGTAAAAATACCATTTTAATCCCTTGGGGTGCATCTGATATTCTAAATCTTCATATTGGTACTCGATTTTTCTTCCGAAAAAATTTCTGTACATAAAACCGTCGTCTTTAATATCGATTCTCCACAATGACCACATAATAAATGTAATCATGAACGGCAACCCGACAACACCGATTAAAACTATTATGTACGGCCAGTCCTCAAATTGAAACAATAAAATGTAGACACTTAATATTATCGTAACGCAAAACACTAAAAGGGGCACTATCCGATAAAGGAGTGGAAATTTCAAAACACTTTTCTTTTCTGTATCTTTATCCTGTTTATAAACCAAACGTGAAAAAACCAATGTAAGCGTCAACGGTATTAAAGTTATCAGAAGTTTCAGATAGAACTTCATCTTTAACCTCCATAATTAAATATCGATAATAGGCTGTACACTCCATTCAAGGATGAGTGTACAGCCCATTGTTCTATCCGATATTAACGCCTCTTATAGCCCACTTCGGCAGAAGCTCTATTACTCAGTTATTATTGTTATTGTTCCGACGGCGTTCATTGAGCCGCTTTAAGAATTCGGGGAATCCAGAATCGTCTACGTTCACGCGCGAAGGCTTGATTTGCGGTCCGTCCATGGGCGGTACGGGTGGTTGCGCGGGCGGTATAGGAGGCTGCCCGAACGAAGAGGGATGCGACCCGCCACGCGGCTGCACGGGCAAATCGAGCGGATACAAAACGTCCAATTTGGTTTGCGCGCTATTGCTCGTAAGACGCGAAAAATAATCGTTTGCATCGGCACTTTGCGCCTTTTGCGCAAAGGCTTGCGCAGGTTCTGCACTGTCGGCGTTCGAAAAGCCCGTTGCGATGATCGTAACGATAATTTCGTCATTGAGCGTGTCGCGAATATCCGCACCGAATATGATATTTGCCGAGGGGTGCACGACCTGGCGCACGAGATCGGCAGCTTCGTTGATTTCCTGCAAAGTTAAATCTGCGCTGCCCATGATGTTTAGAATGACGCTCGTAGCGCCCTCGATCGACGTTTCGAGCAAGGGGCTGAACACCGCCTGCTTTACCGCTTCAACGGTGCGACGCTCGCCGCTGCCACGACCGATACCCATGTGCGCAATACCTTTATCACGCATTACGGTACAAACGTCGGCAAAATCGAGATTGATGAGCGCAGGCGTCACGATTAAATCGCTGATACCCTGAATACCCTGACGCAATACGTCGTCGGCATAGCGGAACGATTCCAGAATGGGCATTTTCGACGCAACTTGCATGAGTTTTTCGTTGGGGATCACCACCAACGTATCGACCACTTTACGAAGATTGGCAATGCCGATTTCGGCATGGTCCATACGAAGCTTTCCTTCAAAAGCGAAAGGCTTGGTTACGACAGCAACCGTAAGTTTGCCCATTTCTTTGGCAATCGAAGCCACTACGGGCGCAGCCCCCGTACCCGTACCACCGCCCATGCCTGCGGTAATGAAAACCAAATCGGCATCTTTAATGGCGTCGGAAAGAGCGAGTCTACTCTCTTCCGCCGCTTTCTGCCCTTTTTCGGGATCGGCGCCCGCACCTTTGCCGTGCGTAAGCTTATCGCCTATCTGGATGCGATGTTGCGCTTTCGACATATTAAGGGCTTGCAAATCGGTGTTGATTGCAATGAATTGTGCACTCTTGATATTCTCGGCAATCATACGGTTTACCGCATTGTTGCCGCCACCGCCTACGCCCACAACTTTGATGATTGCAGGTAAAGTGGAAATATCTCTGGAATTGAGTTGCATACTAACCTCCGTCTTTTATCGTACGTCGCCGCTTATTTTCCGAATAATCTTGCAAAAAAGCCCTTCTTCTTTGCGGGCGCTTGCTGCCCGAGCACCATATTGAGCAATCCGAGCTCGCTCGAAAGGTGCGGACGGTTAAACTGCGGCAAAGAAGGCGCGGCAATTTCCACGGGTTTTGCGAGCCGTTTGGAAAGATAGTCGCGCGCACCCTTTAAATAGCACAATCCCCCGCCCGTAAGGTTGTACGGAATGTAGTCGGGAAATTCGTATTGACTGTTGTTTAAACACTTTTCGATGGTGGACGCAATCAGTTTGATGCGCTCCATCACGATTTCGTTTACCATCTTCGCGGGAAACGTCTTGCTCTGTTCCCGCTCGGTAATTTCATATACGTCGTTCTCGCTCACGTTGAGCGAAAGCACCACTTTGCGCTTTAAGCTTTCCGCCTGCGTAAAACTGATACCGAACGCTTCGGTCAAATCGGCGGTAATATAGCCGCCCCCCATCGAAAAGCTGGAAAGCGACAGTATGCCGTCGCCGCGCAGCAATGCGACCGAGGTCGTAATATGCCCCACGTCGATCATCACAACGTACTGATCTCGCGTAACGTCGTCGAATAAGAGAAGCCCTTCGGCAAGCACGCTCGAAACGTATTCCACCGATTCTATACCGAGGTTGCTCATGATGGCGTCAATCAGCGAAATAAACCTGTTTTCGGCAAGTATGTACGAAATATGTCCGTGCAGTTTATTACCCGTAAGACCTACGGGTTGAATCAATCTACCGCCGTCGTCGAGCGTGTAGTAAATCGGCTGACTGTTTATCACCGTATAATCGGGGTTATTTTTAAAAACGTCCCCCATTTCGTGCAAAGCGTCTACGTCCGCTTCGGTCACTTTGCGTTTTTTGGTAAGCGACATGCTCACGTCACGGCAAACGGCGGTCGTAAACTCCCCCGGCACGCCCACGTAAAGCATGCTGATTTTGGTGCGCGAATTCGTTTCGGCATTGTGGATGGCATGTCCGATCACGTAACCGAGCTGATCCTGTTCGTACCATTCGCCATCACCGAAACCGGCATAGTCGCATTCGCCCTTGCCGTTGATACAAATCGTATTATTTACCCCGCGTTCACCGATAAGCACGCTTATCTTGCCCGAACCGAAGTCGAGAATCGCTACGTCTTGCGCCACTTTGTTACCTCTCTAACCATACTATTATATACCGAAAAAAAGCATACTGTCAAGAGTTTTCACTCTTTTGAAAGCGCATTAGTCAAGCGGCTTCAAGCTGCCGTCGCTTCCGCGGTACGAAGCCGTATTTCCTCCGATAACGAGTGTGCCCGTCTGCTTTTGAGCGTCGCTGAGCTTGTCCGAAAGGAAGACTGAAAGGCCGAGGCGTAGCTTTTCGGCAAGATTATCGGCACTCACGATTTCCCACTTCATGCCGCTGAACGTCGTGAGCATAATAAACGGTTTGTCCTTCCCCGAAACGTCGATTTCCGTAAACAGCTCCATGACCGACTCGTAGTAGCCGAGCCGCTCCAATGCGGAAAAGACACCCGTAACGATCGCCGCCGTAGTGCTGTCCGAAAAAGACACGATGCTGCCGACTGCCGTAGATTTCAGATCGCCTTTATACAAAAGGTTGATAACGTGCCGCTTTTCGGCGGGAATGCCGCTCCAATAAGGATCGGATTCCGCCCCGCTCCAAAGATTCTTCGCGCCCTCTTCCGCATACATGACGCGCAAATCGTTGCCGCAAAAATAGGTATTGTGTCCGTCGAAAATCCGCAAATAAGGTTTGACTTCCACGTAATTGATATAAATACGGTTCGGGAACTTTTTCTCGATATTGAGTACGCGCACACCCGGAACGCTACTTTCCACCCGTGCGGCCACCTTTTGCTTATTGACGAAAAAGATGCTTTCGCTGCGCTTGATATGGTGCGAGGCAAGCACTTTGTCCGCAAAAGCCGAAGACTCCACGTTGGCGCAATATACGCGCACATGGCGTACGGAAAATAATACGCTGTTGAAAACGACCAAAAGCGTCACGGCGCAAAGTATGGAAAAGAATATAATGAGCTTTTTATTTCTCATACTTAAAATTATAGCATCAAACCGCTTTTTCAAGC
>JAIEBL010000085.1 GCA_029069015.1 Clostridiales bacterium | reverse complement strand
AGCTTCTCGTGCTTAGCCCCGGCATTTCGATTTTCGACTCCGTGCTCGACGAAGCAAAGGCGTGCGGTGTGTGCATTATCGGTGAAATCGAACTTGGTTTTTTGCTTTGTCGCCGTCCGATCGTGGCGGTGACGGGCACAAACGGCAAAACCACGGTGGTGAAAATGATCGGGCGAATCTTGCAACGCGCACAGCTTCGGGCGGCGGTCTGCGGTAACGTGGGCGTGCCCTTTTCTCGCGTCGCGTACGAGGACGATTTCGACGTCGCGGTGGTCGAGGTTTCCAGCTTTCAACTCGAATCGGTGCATGCATTTCGTCCCAAAGTGGCAGTCATTACGAATATCGCGCAGGATCACCTGAACCGTCACAAAACCATGCGCACCTACATAGACGCCAAACTTTCCATTGCCCGCAATCAGACGGCGGACGATACGCTCATTCTTTCGCAAGACGACATCCCGCTTTATGCCCTCGAAGGCTTTTTTCCTCGCGCAAACCTACTATATACTACGGTGCGTGGCGCGCTCAGCGGGGCTTACCTTTTAGACGGCGCAGTGTGGTTCAATGGGGAAGAGGTTTGCAAACAATCGCAAATCCGCGCGGAAAACGAGCACACGCTTAAAAATGCGCTTTCCGCCGTGTGTGCGTGCAAGACGCTCGGCATAGAAAACCGCGCAATTATCGAAGGGCTTTCGACGTTTGAACAGGACGCGCACCGCCTGCACCTCTCGGCGCAAAAGGGCGGTAAGAACTTTTATAACGATTCCAAGGGGACGAACGTTTCGGCGACGCTTGCCGCCGCTTCCTGCATGAAAGGACGCACCTGCCTGATTGCGGGCGGAAGCGATAAAGGCGATACGTACGACGAGCTTTTTAAAAATCTGCCGCAGCAAATCGTGCGCGTAGCGGCAATCGGGGCAGTGGCAAACACGCTTTGCGCCGCTGCCGCGCGGTGCGGCTTTATGAATATCAAGGCGTTCGCCGATTTGGAATCGGCGTTTGCGTGGGCGAGCGCGGGAGATGAGGAAAACGTGTTGCTTTCGCCTGCGTCGGCAAGCTTCGACGCATATTCGTCGTACGCAGAGCGTGGCGAAGCGTTTGAACGGTTGGTGGGAGCATACCATGCGCAAAAACAATCGTAAAGCCGAAAGTGCCGCCGTAGCGGCGCAAACGAAAAGCCCTCTCTATAAAAAAGAGGGCAGTTTCGACTACATTTTGTTTGGCGTTACCATTCTTTTGGCATTGTTCGGCGTCTTGATGGTGTATTCCGCAAGCATGTACAATGCGCTCGTCAACTACCACAACCGCTATTATTATATGTTTAAGCAGTTGTTCGGCGTGGTTTTGGGATTTGCCGCCATGATCGGCATGAGCCTGGCGGACTATCATATACTGAAAAAGCTGCGCTACGTTCTGCTGGGCATTTCCGTTGTGCTCCTCGTGTTGGTGTTCATCCCCGGTATCGGCGTAGAAAACTACGGCGCGCGCCGATGGATAAACCTGCCGTTTTTCACCATACAGGCGAGCGAAATCGCCAAATTCGGTTTTATCGTGTTTGCCGCCGCCTATATGGCAAAGCACCGCGACAAAATGCATACTTTCTTAGGCATTTTGCCCGTTCTCGCCGTGGGCGGGGTGATATGCGTACTCATTATTACCGAACCGAACATGTCTGTAACGATCGTAGTGGGACTACTCATGTTCGCCATGCTCTTTATCGGCGGCGCGCGTATCAAGCACTTTTTGTTGCTCGCTTTGCCCGTTATCGCGACAGGCGTGCTGCTCGTCGTGGCAGAGCCGTACCGAATGAAACGCCTGCTGGCTTTTATCGATCCGTGGGCATCGCCGCTCGGCGAAGGATACCAACTGATTCAGTCCTTCTATTCGCTCGGCAGCGGCGGGCTGTTCGGGCTGGGACTCTTCAATTCACGGCAAAAGTACTTATTTTTGCCTTTTTCGGAAAGTGACTTCATTTTCGGTATCGTAGGCGAGGAATTGGGATTACTAGGCTGCATGCTCTTGCTTGCCGCCTACGTGCTCCTTATTGCCCGCGCCGTTAAAATCGCGCACAACAGCTCGGATTTATTCGGTTGTTACCTCGCCGGCGGTATCGCTTGCCTGATTGCCGTGCAAGTCCTCGTCAATATTGCCGTCGTCACGGGCTCCATTCCGCCCACGGGACTCCCGCTCCCGTTCGTCAGCGCAGGTAGCAGCTCCCTTATCGTCTTTTGCGCGAGCATCGGCGTCTTGGAATCGGTGCGTAGACGAAGCCATAAATTTGTTGAACGACTTGCTCGCAAGAAGCAGCACGCCCGCAACTAATGCAATCACCGTATCGGGGACGAAGAAGAGTGCATTGTAGGTTGTGCTGTACGCCCAAGCCGTGCCACCCGTAAGATTGCCTTGCCAGGACATAAAGTCGATGCCTTCGCTCCAAAACAGCACGCCCGCAAGTACGTGTGAAAACAGACGGACGACGAAATAGATGCCCGTTCCGATCAAAAAGCCGCCGTGGCAAAACAGAGGGTTTTTGCCTTGCTTAACGATGGCGTTGTACTTTTGTACTTTGAAAGAGAATAAGCCCACAAAGCAGAACGAAAGATAGGGAATGACGTAGTCGAGAAGCGCGCTCCACGGTGAGATCACGTACGGTTCTTGCAGGAATTGTAACACCATGTACACGGTGGAAACCACCAGGCTTTTGCGAAAACCGAAGTAGTAGCAGTAAATCAGCATGGGTAGCGCCGAGGCGAGCGTGATCGACCCGCCGCTCGGTAGTCTATACAGCCGAAAGTAGGATAGGGCAAACGCCGCCGCTACGCAAATCGCGCCGTAGGTGATGTCTCGTGTGCTGCGCGTATGCGGCTGTGCGCCGCGTTTTTTTTGCAGCACCGTGATCACGGTGATTGTAATCGCTACAATAGCCAATACGACGAGCATGGTGAGAAGAAGCTTCCACCAGTCCATCGCAATGCCGCTCCACCAATCCTTAGTAAACATACAACACCTCCTTCTTACCGAAAGCCGCAACAAAAAAGACCTACGCCGCTTTTGAGCAGGGTAAGTCTTTTGTGTTATATATTGCATGAGAAAATTTACAATAACAACAGCTTTCCCTACGCGAGTACTAACTCACAGGTTCAAAGGGACCAATAACTGAGCTGTTATTATCTCAGCCGCGGCAAGAAGCGGCGCCCCCAGCGGTAACGGGTATATAATAGTCGCTTTTTGCGAAAGTGTCAACTGTTTTTCGGTGCTTGTAAAAAATTGAAGAAATTACGCCAAGTTGCAATAAATTTTCGTAAATGCAAGTTTTTTAAGCGAAAATTGCGAAAAATATAAAAAAAACCGCTTTTTCGCTCGAAAAAAGTATGAATTTTTTGTGAACGATTATTGACTTTATTGCTTGAATAGCTTATAATAATATATGATTCGTAAAATAGGCGTATCATCTTATTATATGCACGTTACGCTGAGAGGTTTTTACCATGACCGTAAAATCTAAAAAACGTACAATATCGATTGTGTGCCTGTGCCTGTTGTTTCTTCTGACGACGGCGCTGGGTTTGGGCACGCTTTCTCCTGCCCGGGTTTATGCAGATTCTTCGTCTGCATCCGCAATTCATGATTTGAAGTTCAAACAAGTTGCGGCAGGGGAAGACTTTGCAATTGCGCTTACGTACGACGGCGATCTTTACGGCATGAGCCTTCTCGATAAATCGGGCGGTCAAAACGGTGGCAACGTAACGGGATTGAATTCGAACCCCGTAAGTACGCTTAATACGCTCGGCGAGTATTATCCTTCTACGCCTATTAAGATTGACGTAAAATTCACCGACATTTGGTATTCTGGGACCGCGGAGAGTCCTACGGATTTTGTTATCGGCGCCGATCCCGATACGTCGCCTGACGCGGGCTATACGGTGTTGGACACCAGCGAAGAGAATCGGACCATCAAATCTATCGTGGCGACGCGCAAGACGGCAGCGTTTATCACGGAAAACAACCTTATCTATACTTGGGGCGCGGAAATCGTCGAGCCGACGCAGGATTCTACGCCGTTCACGATGAACTTATTGCTTCGTGGAAATGCCGCAAGCAACCCCAATTACAGAGAGGCGGAAAACAAGTTCTTGCCTTCCATGATCAACTATCTCAGTACGACGGATAGTTCGGGCTATGCGGTGGCGGGCAATACGACTGCACTGATTCCGCTTAAAGGGCAATTTCTTGCCAATGTATACGCATTTACGGCGAGCGAATATAACTACAATTTGTTCTATTCGGCGGGGCGTGATGCGATGGGCAACAACGATACGCCCAAAAACTTTACTTGGGGACAACAAGTATACTATCAGTTAGACAACACGCAGACCTATACGTACGACCGCGGCGACGACGACGTTCTGACGGCAATTATCGGTACGAGCGGCAACGCAAGCGATTATCTGCAAACGCAAGCGTTTTTGGGCGATGGTAACGTTTACTATGTTAAAGACGGCACGTTGTATGTACGCGGAAAGAATATTTCCGTTACGAGCGCTACGATAGGGTATGATACGACGAATACGAACCAAGTGGTAAGCGGTATCGTAAAAACGTTATTGGCGACGGATCCGAGCGATAATCTTTCCGGAGCAATGCTCGTGAGCGACGGAAGCTATAAAAACATTCCGTACGCCGTGCTTGGATTTAAACAAATCGGTACTTCCGTTCCCGCATTGACAACGGCGCGTAACGTTTTTAATACTGCTCCCGATGCCTTTGTGGATTCGCAAGGGCACGATGCGGAACAAGAACTTTTGTTGCCCACGTTTTCGGCGGGCGCAGGTTACGGCTATCTGATCGACGGCACGAGCAAGGTTCGCAGTTGGGGAACGGTCGCAGGTTTGACCGGTAGCTCAATGCCTTTGCCGGCGAACGGCACGGGCGTAATATATACGCAAGTCGTTGCAGGCAAGATTTTGACGGGGCTTCCCGTTCTTGACGGTCTTGATCTTTACGGTCGTTATATCAATAAAGAAACGTATGAAACAACAAAATGGGCGACGGACGGTACGGAACTGAAACCCGAATTCGTAGACGGTAAAACCGAACTCAGTGCCGCTTTGAACGGTAGCGGTCAAATCGAGATTTTCGGTGTGTACGACGGCGCCGTGCTGAATAAGACGGTCAGCGTACCGAACGCTAAATCAAGCAACAATAAATTTGCGGCGATTTTCGGCGGCTACGGCAACAACTTATTTGCGGTATCCAATATCGGTAAATTGTACCGTATAACGGCAACGAATGACGGGACACTCGACG
>JAIEBL010000084.1 GCA_029069015.1 Clostridiales bacterium | reverse complement strand
CCACCACCACCGCCGCCGGCGTTACCAGGGGAAGTGCCGTTGCCGCCCTGTCCGAACGAACCGTTCGTAACGGTTTGACCGTTTGTGTTGGTATCTCCACCGGCGTAAGAAGTGTTGGTGTGTCCGCCGGATCCGGTCAGAGAGGAATGACCGCCACCCGCCGAGAGCGTGCCGCCCAAACCGCGGCAACAGTAGGTGTAGGAGGAAGACTCCTGGTTTTGTCCGCTTTGTCCGCCGCCGTAACCGCCGCCGCCCTTACCATAGCTGAGCGTGATGTCGCGTCCGTTGGAGTCGTGTCCACTGCCGCCGCCGCCGCCCGCTACAAGCAACAAGTCGGTTCTGTAACTGTTGTAGTTTTTGAGCTGTCCGTCGCCTCTGAGCGCAGTGGCCATATGGGTTGCCCCTCCGCCGCCGGCACCCGCGGTAGAAGCCGTGTTTCCACCGCCGTTCCAGCCGCCACCCTTCATCAAGGTGGGGCTGTTCGTGCCGGTTGCGCCCACACCGCCTACGGCAACGTATACCGTCGTCTGTGTCGTAAAATTAACTTCGGCGTACGAATAGCCGCCGTAGCCGCCCGGCGGATTGCCTACGTTTCTCTGACCGCCTTGCGCGCCCCAAACCTCTAACTTGTATCTACCCGCCGGCAGCGTGATGCTCTGTATGTTATTCGTTAATCCGAAAGTGTATACGTATTGGTTAGAAGTATTTATTTTCGTCGTATACGTTGGGTTTGCATCGTCAGGAGCGGCGGAAAGGGAAATATCTTCCTTAATAGCCTTGCTCGAAGCATTCGCCGCAAAGTCTACGCCCAGACGGTTGAAAGGCAATTGCCCTATTCTCTGTCATCCCGCTTAGTCGAGCGCGCCGCGCGAACGCCACGAAGCGAAGCGGAGTATGGAAACGGAGCGAAGCGTGTTCTTCTTTTTTTCTTGCTAAGGTAGCGGTGCAATTGCATAGAAAAAGCGGCGTGTCGCATATTGGCGATTTTCCCCTCATATACTTCACTATCAGCGAAAAAAGGCGGATAAAGAAATATGAGGAAAAAGCTTAGTGCGGTTTTTGTGGCACTTATTTTGCTTGCTACGGCGTTTGCGTTTACGGGGTGCAGTCAAGGGAAGGAACAATTACGCAGCAAGTATACGATTTCGGCTACGCTCAATGCCGATGATATGACGCTTAGCGCAACGTGTAAAATCGATTACGTGAATCGTATCGACGTCGAGCTGAACGAATTGAAATTTCATCTGTATCCGGCGGCGTACAGAAACGGGGCAAAGTTTTCGCCCGTGTCGCCGTCCGAGAGCGAGAATGCTTACCCGAACGGCGTGCACTACGGCGATATCAAAATCAACGAAGTCGCGGGCGGCGAATGGGAAATCGGCGGACAGGACGAAGACGTTTTGTGCGTGCGCTTAAATAGTTCTATCATGCCTACCGAACGCGCGACGGTGACGGTGGACTATACGCTGAATTTACCCAACGTGCGGCACCGCTTAGGCTACGATAACGGCACGATCAACCTCGGGAACTTCTTTCCCGTGGAATGCGCCTACGACGGCGGTTTTATCGAAAGCCCGTACTATGCCTACGGAGATCCGTTCAACCTTTCCGTGTGCGATTTCGATTTCACCGTGACCGCGCCTGCGTCGTTCGTTGCGGCGTGCCCCGCGCCCGCCACGCGCACCGAAAATGGCACGAGCGCCACCACGCATTGCACCCTCGATAACGCGCGGGACTTTGCGGTGGTGCTGGGTAAGTTCGAGCAGAAAACGGCCACAGCGGGAAGCACGGAAATTACGTATTATTACACCGCCGACGCCAAGGCAGATGAGCATTTGCAGGCGGCAGTAGACGCCGTGAACTATTTTTCGGGCACGTTCGGTGCGTATCCGTACCGCAGCTATGCGGTCGTGCAGACGGCGTTCAATCAGGGCGGCATGGAATACACGGGGCTCGTGTACGTGTCGGACGCCGCGCAGGATAAGATGATCACCGAAATCATCGTGCACGAAACGGCGCACCAATGGTTCTACGGCATCGTGGGCAACGACCAGATCAAACACGCTTGGCAAGACGAATCGCTTGCCGAGTACGCGACCACGCTTTTCTACGAACACAATCCCTCTTACGGCGTGACCTACGACGCGCGTATCGCCGACGCTATGAGCAGTCTTTCGGTGTATACCGAAATGCGCCGCAACGCCGATATGTCGATGAACCGCGCCGTATACGAGTACGACAGCGAAACGGAATATACCTTCATGACCTACGTTAAGGGGCAGCTTTTGCTCGATTCCGTGCGGACCGCGATCGGCGAGGCGAAGCTTACGGCGGGATTGAAGCAGTACACGAGTAAGTACGCTTTTTGTACCGCTACGCCCGACGATTTGATCGCGTGCTTGGAAAAGGCGTCGGGTAGGGAACTCAAAGGCCTTATCGAGAGCTTTTTGGACGGCACGGCAAAACTGTATGCGGGCGTATAACGCGTAGCAAAGGCAAAAAGAAAGAAATCGGCGGAGACTGTACCTTATGTTTATCACGATAAAAAAGCGGAATATTCTGATCGGACTTTGTGCCGTTCTCCTGACGGTGGGCATATGCCTTGCGGTGACCCAAGCCGCAACGGGCGCGTATTCCGTGCCCAAAATCGGTAAGACGGTCGTTATCGACGCGGGACACGGCGGTGCGGACGGCGGCGTGGTGGGCGTATCGACCAAAGCCAAGGAAAGCGATATCAATCTTTCCATTGCGCGCAGCTTGAAGCATTTTTTAAAGACGCAGGGCTACGACGTGATCATGACGCGGTCGACGACCGACGGGCTCTACGGCATGACGAACAAGAACAAAAAGCTCAAAGATATGCAGGAGCGCAAAAAGATCAT
>JAIEBL010000083.1 GCA_029069015.1 Clostridiales bacterium | reverse complement strand
GGCAGATTTTTCACCTGCGAAAAAACGAGCGTCGCCGCGCCGTTTCGGATCGTCACGCCGCTCGCCCCCGCGTTCGTCGCACCGTTCTTGATAAAGCCGAGCCGCGCAAGGTTCACTGCCGCCGCCGGCACTGCACCGTAGACGTCTTCCATATCGGCAAGCAGCGCGCGCACTTCTTCTCGGCTCTTGACGTGCGATATGCGGGCATACAGCCGAACACGCCAATCCTTTTCCTTGACGTACGTTTCGGGAATGAATGCGGCAAAATCGCAAATGACTTTGACGTCGGCTTTCTCTTCCCCTTGCGTCTGCTCACCGCCGCGTAGCTCTTCCACCACCGATTGCAAAATCTTGCAATACATGTCGTAACCCACTTTTTCGATGTGCCCGTGTTGCTCACGCCCCAGCACGTTGCCCGCACCGCGGATTTCCAGATCGCGCAACGCGATCTTAAAGCCGCTCGAAAGCTCGGTATACTGCGTAATGGCGTCCAGCCGTTTATACGCTTCTTCACTCATCATTTTGTTCGGGTCGTAGGTAAAGTATACGTAGGCAAGCCGATTGCTGCGCCCCACGCGTCCGCGGAGCTGATACATCTGCGCAAGTCCCAGCCGATCCGAATCGATGACGATCATCGTGTTCGCGCGCGGCATGTCGATGCCGTTTTCGATAATGGTAGACGCCACGAGCACGTCCGTTTCTCCGCGGGCAAAGTCTTCGATGACCCTCTCTAACGCGTCCTTGTCCATCTGCCCGTGCGCGACCGCCACTTTGACGTTCGGCACGGCGGCGTGCACCCTTGCCGCGAACGAATCGATATCCGCCACGCGGTTGTACACGATAAACACCTGCCCGCCCCGCCCCGTTTCGCGCCCGATGGCGTCGGCGGCGAGCGCGTCGCTGTATTCGGTCACGTAGGTCTGCACGGGCAGTCGGTCTGCGGGCGGCGTGTCGAGAACGGAGATGTCCCGTATGCCCACCATCGACATATGCAGCGTGCGCGGTATGGGCGTCGCCGAAAGCGCAAGCACGTTCACGTTCACTTTGAGCCGCTTGATTTTTTCCTTGTCCGCCACGCCGAACCGCTGCTCTTCGTCTAAGATGAGCAGCCCCAAATCTTTAAAGATAACGTCTTTACTCAGCGCACGGTGCGTTCCGCAAACGATATCCGCCTTGCCGCTCGCAAGGTCGGAGAGCGCGGCTTTCGTTTCCGCCGCCGAGCAGAACCGTGTGAGCTGCACCGCATGCACGCCGAACTTTTCCATACGCGCCTTCACCGTTTCGAAGTGCTGCCGCGCAAGGATCGTTGTGGGCGAGACGAACGCCACTTGCTTTCCTTCGCAAATCACTTTAAACGCAAGCCGCATGGCGACTTCGGTTTTGCCGAACCCCACGTCGCCGCAAAGCAGGCGGTCCATGATTTTTCCCTTCTTCAAATCGGCAAGTCCCTCTTCCGTCGCCGTGCGCTGGTCTTCCGTTTCTTCAAACGGGAAATCGGCGCAAAACTCGTCGAGCAGCGTGTCGTCTTCCGAGTACACCGTGCCCTTCGCTTCCTGCCGCTTGGCATACAACTCCGTAAGCCCGAGCGCCATATCCTTGACCGACTGGCGCACCTTGTCTTTGAGACGCGCAAATTCCACGCCGCCGATCTTGCTCAGCTTGGGGTGCTCGCCCGCCACGAGCTTGCTCAGACTGTCGAGGTTCTCGATGGGCAAATACAGCTTATCGCCGCCCGCGTAGCGCACGACAACGTAGTCGCGCTCCGCGCCGCCGAAGTTCAGTTTCGTAATGTCTTCGCAAAGCCCGATGCCGTGAATGCGGTGCACCACGTAGTCGCCCACGTCGGGCAAGACGAACGCGTCGCGTGCCGAGCGGCGGATCGCCTTTGTCACGACGCGCCGCGTCACGTTCTTCGTGCCCACCAAAACGCGGTCGCACCCGAAGAAGACGCCGCCGTGCGGCAGATACTCGCTACAAAACTCCGCGCCGCCGCCTTTATGCAGTTCGACCGAGAGTTCGTTTAAATGCCGCGCCATATCCGCCGTGCCGCAGAACACCGTCACGCGGATACCCCGCCGCGCCCAGATTTCCGCATCGTTAAGGAGCGAGGGCAAATCGCGCGAATAATCGGGCAGTTCCGCCGACTCGAACTTGCATAGCGTGTTGGGCGTAAACAAACGGTTCTGCCCGTCGATTTTGTGAAACGCCAGCCGCGCGCCCTTTCCCTCGGTTTTCTCAAACGCGCAGGCGTCGCGGCAAAAGGCAAACGTGTCGCCCGTAGAGAACAGATTTTTAAACCGCGCTTCGTGCTCTTTCACAAGCGCAAGCGCGCCGTCCGCAACCGCCTTGCAGTCATCGAAGATCACCGTGTCGCCGTCAAAAAACTCTGCAAAGTTCTCATGCGGGCAAAGCGGCAGAACGTAGGAGAGGCGCACCGAACGGTCGCCGCTACTTAGGCGCACCGCCGTATCCTGCGCGACGCCTTCGAAGCGCGACGAATGTTTGCCGCGAAGCTTTGCCGCCACCGCCGCCGCGTCTTCGTCGGCGAGGAAAATGTCCGTGGCGGGATACACCGTGAGCAAATCGCGGTGCTCGCCCGCGCGCTGGTCGGCGGGGTCGAATGCGCGAATGGAGTCCACCTCGTCGCCGAAAAATTCCACGCGGCGGCACTCGTCGTCGCCGATCCCGAAAATATCCAGAATGTCTCCGCGCAGGGCAAAGCTCCCTTTTTCGGTGACTTGCTCGCTACGCACGTAGCCCAGACGCACGAGGCGATGCACGAGCGTTTCTGGCATCACCGTTTCGCCTTTTTTGACGGTGAAAATGTTTTCTGCAAGCGTTGCCCGTTTAGGATAGAGCGCCGTGAGCACCGACGCGCTGCAAAGCAGAACGTCCGCCCCGCCGCTCAAATATGCTGCGAGCGCGGAAAGCCGCGCGTATTCGTTGTCCGTCGAACGCGTGTACGCACAAGACAGCACGTCGTCCTTTTGCGGCATGATCGCCGTTTTCAGACCGAGCGCGGTAAACGTATCCGCCGCGGGCAAGATGCCCGAAACGTCGGCGCAAACGTACACGAACCGCCGTGCAAATGCCGACACGGCAAAGCGGGCGTTCCCCATAAGGCCGAACGCCGAGATCTTCTGCTTGTCCGCCATTCCGTCGCACAATTCTTTCAATTCGCCTTGCGGCGTCAATATGTCTTCGATTCGCAATTTTCTGCTCCGCACACGCAAAAGCGCCGACCTCTCGAAAAACGACGGGTCGCGCAAATTGCCTTTTCGTTTCTTTATCTTTTTATCGTTGGGACAAATGCCGCGCGTGACAACGCCCGCATTGTGACGGGAAACGGGGACGCTCGGCTTAGAAGCAAGCAGGTCGAGAAGCGCGCGGCTTTTGCGCAGGGAGTTTACTAAGCGTAAATGACCAAGCAAAAACGCAAGCGCGACAAAGAGATGCGCGCCGCTTATAAGGCGAACGGCTATTTCTTCTCGCCGCGTAGCCACCGTTCCGTTTCATCGCATGCCGTGTTTATGGCCTCTTTGAGAACGGCGCGGTCTTCGTAGGGAACGGATGCGAGCACGTAGTCTGCGAGCGGCATATTTTGCGGGGGTCTGCCGATGCCGATGCGCACGCGTGCAAACGCTTCCGTACCGCACTCGGCAATGACGTTGCGCATGCCGTTGTGCGTGCCGCCGCTGCCCGACTGCCGATAGCGCACCGTACCGCGCGGAATATCGATATCGTCGAAGAGAACAAGCACGTCGGACGCGCTCGCTTTATATTTCGCCATGAGCGCCTTGACCGCTTGCCCCGAGAGATTCATATAAGTCTGGGGTTGCGCCAAAACGAGACGTTCGCCGCCAAACGACCCCACGCCCGTAAGCGAAGCGCACTCGCGCGTTTTGAGCTTGATATGCAGTCGTTCGCTGAGAAACGACACCGCCAGAAAGCCCATGTTGTGGAACGTATCGGCGTAACGTTCGCCGAAGTTCCCTAAGCCAACAACGATTTTCAAGCGTTACGCCTGGGTAGCCGCAAATTCGTTGAGCTTCGCCACGAGGTCCGTCGCCGATACGCCGTGCGCCGCCGCCGCGTCTTTGAGTGCTTCACCGCTCGCCACGGGGCAACCGAGGCAGTGCATACCGAACTCGTAGAAGATGGGTGCGGAATCGGGAAGGACGGTCAGGATCTCTTTGATCGTCATGTTTTCGTTTACTTTTGCCATTGTCGTTATCCTCCAAAGCAGGACGGGTTCTGCCCGTCCCCGTTTTTGCTTATTGTACCCCATTTGCATAGGTTTGTCAAACTATCTTGCGATTTTTCTTCCGCTACACGCACGGGTCGTCCCTCTGCGGTTCTTTTTTCTCGGACGAACGCATAAAAATAGCGTATCGAAATTTTGCGGGAGAAACGTTTATGATCCAAGTAAGTGACTTGCCGGGCAAATCGCTGATTTCGCTTGCCGACGCCGCCACCCTCGGCTATATCGCCAACGTGTGGTTCGATTCCAAGTTACAGCGAGCACGGGTTGTCGAAATCATTTGTGACGACGACGATCGCCCCGAACGGTCGTATGCCGACTTTGCGAAAATCACCTGCGAAGGCGACGCCGCCGTGATTCCGTCTGCCGAATGCTTAAAAAGCGAGAAGAGCGCGATTGCGTCCACGCCCTGCCCGATCAACCGCCCCTGCTATAACCAAAGCGGGAAGTCTTTGGGTACTTTGCGCGGCATACTGCTCGAAAACTGCAATACCGTCAAAATCGTCTGCGAAAACGGAAACTTTACGCCCAAAGAACTCCTCTCCTTGGGCGCAGACCTTTGCATTTTCAACGACACGGGAAAGCCCATAAAAATCGTACGCCCCAAAAAGACGGCCGTCCAAACCGTAGCGCAAGCTGCCCCGCAAGCGTCCGACGCGCCTACGCAGGACGCCCCCGAGGAATCCGGCGTACAAACTCCGCCGCCGCCCCAGGCCGTGACCGTATCGCACGCCCCCGGCGAGCCCGTCAAAAATTACAGCTTCCTGCTCGGTAAGCCCGTGCATACCGCCGTAATGCACAACGGCGCGACCCTGATCCCCGCGGGCACGGTCGTAGACGAAGAAGTAATAGAGCTTGCCCGCAAGTACGGAAAACTCGTACAACTCGCCCTCAGAGCTTTTTAATCTTCCGTATATTCCGTAACGGCAAGTTTTGCACGCTCGCCGAATATCCCCGTTATAATCAATTCGTTCAATTCTGTTGCAGGCTCGACGTTTTCTACCCCGGCGAGCCTTCTTATTTCGTTCTCTATTTGCAATACGATTCCTTCGCAAAATCCTATCATATCCATACTCCTTTACGGCAAAGAGTTGCCGTTCAATTTCAATGTATAGATATAGTATATCGGTGCAATATTGCACCGTCAAGCTTTTTACATGCATTTTGGTGCAAAATGTAACCACACCACCAAAAGGATAGAAACGATATGCACGCATTTACGGCAAGACTTACCGAACTCATGGAAGAAAAGAATATTACCTTGCGACAACTCGAAAAGGAAGTGGGTATCAACCATTCGTCCGTCAGCCGTTGGCTTGCGGGCAAAACGCTTCCCAATATCGACTATCTTTGCAAGCTTGCGGACTACTTCGACTGCTCGGCGGACTTTCTGCTTGGTCGAACCGACGAATAGCTTGATTCAAAAAGCCGCATAAGGAAAACCATGATGCTAATAGCGTGAGCGGCTACCACCCTCTGTCATCCCGAGCAAAGTCGCTGATTCTACTAGGCTTGCCCATGCTCCCCTGTTCCGTCATCCCGAGGGGAGCGGAGCGACGAGGGATCTAGCGAGCAAAGCGAGCGTAGTCCTTTTTCGTCTTTTCCATAAAGGAACGGCAAAGAATAATGTCAACGAAAAGAATAAAAGCCGTACGGATAACCGAACGGCTTGCTTTTTAGTCTACTACGCTTCGCTGGATTCCTCGGCGCGCCTTCGGCGCTGTTCTCGGAATGACAGAGGTGTAAGAACAGTTCATACCCTATAGAATCAAACTCTTCCCATTCAATTCTTAATTCTCTCCCTCTTCTTCCGTCGGGGCGGTTTCCGCTTCCGCCTCTTCTTGCGTGGGGGCGATTTCGTCCGTCGCCGCTTCTTGCGGCTTGCTTTCCTTTACGCGCGTAGCCGCTGCTGCGGAAAGTCCCACCACGCTGTCAACGGGCATAGAAAAGGCAATGCCCTGCCCTGCCGTTTTAAGCCCCGCCGACTGATAGACCGCGTGCAAAACGTCGTCCTTGATTTGCGAGGGTACTAAGATCATCACGATGTCTTTATCGGGCTGAATGGTGATTTGGAAAAACTTTTCCGCTTCCTGGTTGGCAGTACCTCTGGCGTGAATGACCGTGCCGCCGCCCGCGCCCACTTCCTTTGCCGCATCCATGACGAGCTCGGAGTAGCCCGCGTTGATGATACACATAATTACTTCGTAGCCGCTGTTCATTGCTTATTCTCCTTCGCCGCCATGCGGTTGTTGCTTAAAAAGCGGTAGATCAGCGTACCGATCACGCTCGTAAGCGGTACGGTAAACGCAACGCCCTTGCCGTCTTTGATGGTCGCAAACTTTTCTTCGAGCGCGTGCATCGCGTCGGGTACTTTGTTTTCCTGTATCACGCTGAATATCACCGACTTTTCGTTGTCGGTAAGGCCGAGATAGTCCAGCATTTTTGCATTCGCCGTGCCTTGCGCAAGCGCAATCAATTGCATGTTCACATCGAACGACTGAATGAGGTCCATATAGTATTCCGTCTTGTACCGTCCTACGACCGTTATAAGAAGCTTGAGCTTGTTGGACGTAACTCTGTGCTTGCCGTCCTTTGCGGGCTTCCCTTCCGACTTCGTTTTTGCTTGTTTCCCCTCTTGCTTCGGTTTTAAAAGGGCGCGCAGCTTACTTTCCTTCTTACCCGCAGGGGACTCTTTTTTCTTAGACTTTTTGTCTGCTTTGTCTGCCATAACCCCCTCCTACCCGAAGTAAATGATCTGCTCGTCGTCGGCAGCAAGTATGCGCCGCATCGTAATTTTTGCCCGCATTTTTTCGCGCATGACCGCTTTAAAGCCGAGCGCCTGAATCGTGATAAGCGGCGTCATGGCAACCATGGCGACCACGCCGAACGCAAGGTTATAAATACTGCCGTTCCCCCACACCGTGCCGCACGCACCGATCACGAGGGGCAGAATAAAGCTCGAAGTCAGCGGCCCGCTGGCAACGCCGCCCGAGTCGAACGCGATACCCGTATAGATTTTCGGCACGAAGAACGAAAGCCCCAAGGATATCAGATAACCGGGAATAAGATAGTACAGGATAGAGAACTTAAACGTCATGCGAATCAGCGAAAGCCCGATCGACACGCCCACCGCGAGTGAGAGCGCGACGAGCATTTCGATCTTTTTCACGCCGCCGCCCGTCACGTCTTCGACCTGCTTATTGAGAACGTGTACAGCGGGCTCGGCAAGGACAACCGTCATGCCTAAGATGAACCCGAATATCACGGGCACGACGCGGTTATGCTTTGCGATCTGACTGCCGATTTTATAGCCGATGGGCATGAAACCGAATTCCACCGCTACCAAGAAGATGACGAGCCCTACGAACGTATACCCGATACCAATACCGATCTGTATCAGCTTTTGTTTGGGAAGTTTTAAAATAGCAAATTGCAAGATAAGGAAGAACACCGCCACGAGTCCGAGTGCAAGCACGACGTCTTTGATTTTATGTACGATAAGCGACCCCATGTTTGCGCCGAGATAGTTCTCTATGGCGTAGATATCCGTATTATACGCGTCAAGGCTGCCCTTCGTCGTAAGGGACAGCACCATAACGGCGATGATAGGCCCTATCGAGCAGAGCGCGATCAGACCGAAGCTGTTTTCGGTCGCATTACGTCCGCCGATCGTAGACGCAATACCTACGCCGAGCGCCATGATGAAGGGAACGGTAATAGGACCGGTGGTCACGCCGCCCGAATCGAAAGACAGCGGCAACAGATTATACTTGCCGCTTTCCGCAAGCAGAGCGCACACCGCAAAGAGCATCATATAGAAGAACAGCAAGAGCGCGGACAGATCTTTGCGGAAAATGATTTTGAGCACCGCGAGCACGAGAAACACGCCCACGCCAAGACCTACGGTCAGAATGAGTATCCAACGGCTTACTTCGCCCTTCCCCGGCATAATGTCTTTTACTTGGTTTGCAAGAACGGAAAGGTCGGGCTCCGCAATCGTGATTAGCACGCCCATAAAGAAGCACACCGCAATCAAAATGGCGATCTTTTTGGACTTCGTAAGACCCGAGCCGACGTGCTCGCCCATGGGCGTCATGGCAAGGTCTGCGCCGAGGTTGAATAATCCGATGCCCACGATGAGCAAAACGGCGGCAACGCAAAACGCGACCGTCTCTTTGCCCGTTAAGTTCACGAGAGGCGTAAAGGAAATAATCAGCACGATCGCGGTTACGGGAAGTACCGAAACCAGCGATTCTTTCAGTTTGAAGAGTAAAGCTTTTCCCATAAGAAGTTATGATTCCTTCATCGAGTGCGTAGAACGCGTAGTGTTACGTACGAACCCATTCTACCATACAATTATAATAAACACAACACCCTAAGCCAGATTTACAAAAATTCCCGAACCGAAATTGCTCGATTCGGGAAGTATGCCAAACAAAACAATGCGGAAAAATCCGTCCGTTTTTATTCGAGGAGCATTTTTGCTTACTTGCAAGGGCAAAAATGCGACGACGACAAATCGGGTATAATACCCAATTTATTTCTTATTGGCGCCCGACATCGCTTTCAGAAGCGTAGCAAGTGCTTCGTTGAGTTTGCGTTGCGTTTCGGGGGTTTTGTTTTCGGGCTTAGCACGTTCTTTCTGAAGTTGCAATGCCGCTTCTTTCATCGTGGAAAGCGGTGCGCCTTCCCGACTGATTTTATCGATGAGCGCAATCACCTCGTCGGCAGAAGAGCTTCCCGCACCTGCCGTAGCGGCTTGGGCGTTCTGCGCAGCCTGTGCACGCGCTGCCGCTTGGGCCGCTGCCTGTGCGCGAGCAGCCGCTTCCGCTCTTGCCTTTTCTTGGTCGGCAGCCGCAGCCTGTGCTGCGCGAGCAGCCGCTTCCGCTCTTGCCTTTTCTTGGTCGGCAGCCGCAGCCTGTGCTGCGCGAGCAGCCGCTTCCGCTCTTGCCGCCGCGAGTGCTTCGGCACGCGCCTTCGCGCGGATCTCTTCTTCGCTCTCACCCGCAGGCTGCATAACGACCGTCTGCGGTTCGACTACGGGTTCTACGTGCGGTTCTTCGTCGGCAAGCTCCACGGCAATGCTGTCAGGCTCGTCGAAACTGCTGAAATTACGAACGGGAGTAACGGGCGTTACGGGCGTCTCTTCTTCCTCTTCTTGCGCCACAACTACCGCGGGCTCTTCTGCCTCGATCGCCGCCGCTTGTACGACGGGTTCTTCTGCTTCTTGTACGTGGCCGCCTTGTGCGCCGTGCATATGCTTATCGAGCATGTCCACGTACTTGTTATATACGCCTGCCGCACTCTTTTTAAGGCACATGGAAATCAGCCCCGCGAGCAGACGAAACACCATCACGCCCACCGTCACGAGAAGCGGCGCTACGTAAATAAACGCGCCTACCTTTACGATGTCTTTTACGTAATATGCGGCAAAGAACGTAAAGAGGATGGATAAGATACCTGCCGCCATCACAGCGCCGGGGAATTTCGCCGCCGTGGACGCTGCAAACGGTTCGTTCACGCATGCGTTGATACCGATAACGTCGCTCGGTTTCTCTCCCGTCTGCTTTGCTTTCTTATAGAGCTTGCGAACGTAGATGGGCATCTTCTTTGCCGACTCGTTGAGCGTAGCGGGCGTCGGCTTGGAAATTGCAAGCTTGGCCGCGCTCTTAAACTTGGCAAGATCGCCGCCGAGCGAAAGGATCAGGCCCACGATAAACACCACCGCTACGATCCCGAGGCCTACGGCGAGAATGACGGTGCTGTTCATTTTCCCTATGATTTTGGCAACTTTTTCCAACATGATTGCACGAAATCTCCCTATATAGAAATATGCACTATACCTTATTATATCATAATAGAAATATGCATTATAC
>JAIEBL010000082.1 GCA_029069015.1 Clostridiales bacterium | reverse complement strand
GTTGAGCCCCGTGTACATCGGCACGAAGTCGCCGCCCTTATCGGCGAACAGCGCGCAAGCGGATTGCGCCATGATCTCGCAAAGAATGACGCCGGGAACGACGGGATTACCCGGAAAATGCCCGCGAAGGAAAAACTCGTCGCCGCGCACGCGGTATACGCCTTCCGCCTCGCCGGATTCGTTCACCGTCACTTCGTCGAGAAGCAACATATCGTCGCGGTGCGGAATGATCTGCATGATTTCTTGCTTGTTCATAAAACCTCTCTCGCGCCGTCTTCGATGGTCGTGGTGTAGAAGTCGGCGGCATAGCCCACGGCGCTTTCGTACGCCTTACCCACCGTGTCGATAAAGGCGGGTACGAGCTCGGTCTTTACAAGGCTGACGGTGCAACCGCCGAAGCCTGCACCCGTCATGCGCGACCCGATGCAGCCTTTGAAATTGCGCGAATATTCGGTAAGCGCGTCAAGCTCTTTGCCCGTCACTTCGTAGTCGTCGCGAAGCGAGAAATGCGATTCGTTCAGGAGTTTGCCGAATGCCTTTACCTTGCCCTTTTCGAGCGCTTCTGCCGCTTCTTTGACTCGCGCACATTCGGTAACGACGTGGCGCGCACGCTTCAAGAGCACGGGCGAAAGCGCCTTGCTTGCCTTCTTGAAATCTTTGGGGGTGATGTCCGCAAGGCAGGTCGCCTCGGGAAGCGACTTTTGCAGAATCGCAAGCGCCTCTTCGCACTCGGCACGGCGTTCGTTGTATTTCCCTTCCTGCAACGAGCGACGCTTGTTGCTGTTTGCAATCACGAGCGTATACTCGCCGAAGTCGAGCGGCACGTAGCTGCATTCGAGCGTTTTGCAATCTAAGAGCATCGCGCGGTGTTGTTTGCCGCATGCGGACGCGTATTGGTCCATAATGCCGCAAGCCACGTTCGTATATTCGTTTTCCGCCTTTTGGCTGAGGATCGCAAGCGTGGGGTTATCCGCGCTCTTGCCGCCCGCTTCTTCCGAAAACACGGCGAGCGTTTTTGCGGTGGCAACCTCGATCGCCGCGCTCGACGAAAGCCCCGAACCGAAGGGAACGGTGCAATCGAACAACAGGTCGCAACCCACGATTTCGTACCCTTCCTGTGCCATTATGTACGCCACGCCCGCTTGGTACGCGCCCCAAGGCAGGTCGCGGTACGAATCGAGCTTTCCTAAATCCAGCGTTACCTTGTCTTCGATCGTGGTAGCCGCAAGACGAATCTTTTTCTCATTGTTCTTGCGTGCCGCTACCGTACAACAAAGGTTGAGCGCTGCGGGAAAGACTTTGCCGCCGCAGTAGTCGATGTGCTCGCCGATTAGATTGACTCTGCCCGCCGCCGCAAACAGACGAATCTCGCCTTCGCCGTACAGCTCCGCAAACTTTTGTTTGAGTTCCGTGTTCTCCATTTTGATCCTCTCCTTATTCATTGTATAAAGTTTTATAGAGAAATTGTTTTCTTTTTGAATTCGGACCGTTATCCGACCGTAACTTTACGAAAAGTCAAAAACGTTCCCAGTCGGTATAAACGCAATCTATGGTAAAGGACTGCGCGCCCAGCTCGCTCGTAACGGTCACGCGACCCGCACCCGCACCGATACTGCGCACGAAGAAACCGCCGTAGCCGCCTTTTAAGCAGATATGCCCGTTGCCCTCGACTTGCAATGCGCCCGTCGCCGTCACCGTAACGGGCATAAACTCGTAGGAAAGCGGGTTGCCTTTCCCGTCTTCGGCACACAGCGTAAAGGCGACGCGCCCGTACGAACGCAGGCATTGCAACGTATCCGA
>JAIEBL010000081.1 GCA_029069015.1 Clostridiales bacterium | reverse complement strand
TAAACTGACAGCACAGGTCAACGGCGGACAAACGGCGCTGCAAGATTTGCTCGTGCCTTACGTTTTCGAAGTGACGCCGTCCGAACGCGCTACACTGACGGAACATTTACCGCAAATCAATACGTGCGGGTTTAAAATCGATTCGCTGAACGGCAATACGTTTTCTTTGTACGCGTTGCCCGTTTGCTGCGCCGATATGAATTTACAAACGTTCGTTTCGATTTTACTGACCGATATCGATAAAACAAAGTCAAACGCCGACATCTTAAAGGAAACACTCATGCAAGCTGCTTGCAAAAGTGCCGTCAAAGGGGAAGACGATCTATCGCAAAACGAAATCATGGCTCTGCTTTCGCAAATGCAAGCCACCGATTCCGCACGGTTTTGTCCGCACGGCAGACCGACCGTCATTCGATACGCGCGTACTGATTTGGAAAAACTCTTTAAACGCATCGTATGAATAAGGTTCTTTTTATCGGCGGACCTACGGGAATCGGAAAATCGGCGCTCGGCATTTCGCTTGCCAAACGGTACAACGGCGTTATCGTAAGCGCCGATTCCATGCAAATCTACCAAGGCATGGATATCGGCACCGGAAAGGTAACGGAAAGCGAAAAAGCGGGCGTTACACATACTATGATAGACATAGTTGCACCAAACGAGGACTATTCCGTACAAAAATATTGTATAGAAGCCACGAGACACATCCAAGAAGCGTGGAAAAATAAGCAACTGCCGATCGTGACGGGTGGAACGGGACTGTATATCAACGCCCTTTTGCACCCGCAGAACTTTGCACAAGCCGCTCCGAATACTGCAGTTCGACAAAAGTATGAAACGCTGTACCGAGAAGGGGGTGCAGAGCGCCTGCACGCCGAACTCGAAAAGATAGACCCGATTTCGGCAAAGAAAATTTCTGTTCAAGACGTGAAACGCACCATACGCGCATTGGAAATTTTTGAAACGACGGGGCAGCGCAAAAGTGAGAACGCAAAACAAACGGACGCCGAATTTGCCTATCTGTTTCTTATCCCCGAAACGGAGCGCACCGCACTCTATACCGCTATCAATCGGCGCGTGGATCAAATGATGGCAAGCGGCTTTGTGGAAGAAGTAAAAAACCTGCAACCGTATTGGAGCGCGCGTAGCATGGAAGCCATCGGTTATCGCGAAATCATACAAGCGCTACAAAACGGGGAAGATCCGCGTGCACCCAACACAATCGAAACAATCAAACAAAACACGCGTAGGTATGCCAAACGGCAAATCACGTTTTTTAAATGGATACAGGCCGAAAAGCATTATATACAACAGCCGTATTTTGATAACGCCGTTTCCATTGCCGATTCGTGGTACAGAGAGTAAGTATTAAACCTCAACAAACTAGTGTATTATGCGTAACATACTATAAAAACACACTGAGAGGAAGAAAAAATGGATATTGAAAAGCTAATAAAGGAATGCGAGAAAAAGGCGCAACCGCAATTTGAACGAATCGACGCAATCGCCTACAAAAATCAAGTAAAAGTTTTGGATGCATTCCATGCGCACAAAATTGCCTTACGCCATTTTGCACCCACAACGGGCTACGGCTATGACGACGTAGGGCGCGACACCCTTTCGGAAATCTTCGCGCAAATCGCGGGTGCAGAAAGCGCGATTGTTTCGCCGTTGATTACATCCGGCACGCACGCTATAACGCTCATGCTGTTCGGCATCTTGCGCCCGAACGATACGTTGCTTTCGGTTACGGGCGACGTGTACGACACGCTACAAGATGTCATATCGGGGGAACATATCGGTTCGCTACGCGACTTCGGCGTAACGTACCGCAAAATCGAATTGCAAAACGGAAAACCGAATCAACCGGCCATCGAAGATGCCGTACGCAAATACAAACCGAAAGTCGTATTTTTGCAACGGTCACGCGGATACAGCCAACGCGACGCATTATCCATAGAAGAAATTCAAACAACGTGCAGCTATGTAAAAGCAATCGATCCGAATATCATCATTGCCGTTGATAATTGCTACGGCGAATTCGTAAGCGAAAAAGAACCGACCGAAGTAGGCGCCGATCTTATTGCAGGATCTATGATAAAGAATCCGGGCGGGGGAATCGCCCCCACGGGCGGCTACATCGCCGGAAAAGCAGACGCCGTGCAAGCGGTAGGATATCGCTTAACAGCACCCGGCGTCGGTACGGAAGTAGGCTCATACGCCGCCGATTACAGACCGTTCTATCAAGGGCTGTTCATGGCACCACATGTGACCGCACAGGCATTGAAAGGCTCGGTTTTGTTCGGTGCGGTTTTCGACGCCTTGGGATATGAAACAATCCCGAAAAGCAACGCGCCATGCAACGACATTATTCGTTCCGTTCGCTTCAATACAGCAGAAGAGCTGATTGCTTTTTGCCGTGCCGTGCAAGCCGTATCACCGATTGACAGCCACGTAGTACCGTATCCGTGGGATATGCCGGGATACAACAACCAGGTCATCATGGCAGCAGGCACGTTCGTGCAAGGCGCGTCCATTGAATTATCCGCCGATTCTCCCATAAAAGAACCGTACATTGCGTATTTGCAAGGCGGGCTAACGTATGAACACGCCAAATACGCCGTGCTTGCCTGCGCAAAAAACATTACAAAAACACGTTAAAACGATTTCAATAGACTTAAAAATATGTAGTATGCAAGGCGTACTACATATTTAATGCATTTTATGAAAATGTCAGTCGTCTTTATTGTCGTCGGGACGCAACACAACGGCATTTGCCGCCTTTTTACGAATATCTTCACTCATTTGCGCATAGTGCTTTTTCGTCGTGTTGATATCACTGTGCCCGAGCACGTCGGCGACGACGTAAATATCCTGCGTCTGATGATACAATGACGTACCGAACGTACTGCGCAATTTATGCGGCGTGATATGCTTTAAGGGCGTCACGATTTTGCTGTATTTCTTGACCAAATATTCCACGGCGCGCACACTGTACCGAGAGCCTTGATTGGAAAAAAACATGGCATTCGGCGTCGGCGAATGATGCACTTTAAAACCGAATTCGTTATTCTTTCTATCGGTTATCACTTTTTCATCCAGCCAGGCTAAATAATCGAGCAGGGAAGACTTCACCTCATCCGAAAAATACAAAATGCTCTTATTGCCGCCTTTTCGCGTCACCGTAAAGCTGTTGGCGTCAAAATCAAAGTCTTCACGGTTCAGCCCGACCAATTCACTTACGCGAATCCCCGTGCCCAAAAACAGCGTAATAATCGCCGTATCGCGCTTATTAAGCTTTTGCTGATAGCTTTTTTGTCGCGGCGTCAGATTTTCGCCCGTTTCGGTTTCCGTTAAAAGCGCTTGCACTTCTTGGGCGTCAAGCCGTATGATCGGCTTATCGTGCAGTTTGGGCAAATCGACTTTTGCACAAACGTTCGCCGTCAGCTTATCTTTCTTAAAATAGTATTTAAAGAAGGAGCGGAGCGACGACAGCTTGCGTTCTTTGGCTTTTTCTTCACAAGTATATGTTTTTCCGTCGATTTCATAGCGTGATAAGTAATCCAAATAAAGCTCGATATCATACGCCGTCAGCTTTTCCAAATCAATCAGCGCAATTTCTTCTACGGGCAGATTCCGATATTTTTTAACGCTGAGATAATGAAAGAAGATGCGCAGATCATACGCATAATTTAGCCGCGTCAAGACCGTCGTGCGCATTTGCACACCGATAAAAAATTCCTGTGCAAACGGCGGCAACGTATCGAGAATTTCACGGAGTCGCAACAAACCGCGCTCATTGCGTTCCTTATAATAATTATCCGAAATTTTTTGCGCCATTCGATTGCATCCTCAATCAGATTTTACAGATAATATTTGCCGCACAAAAACAAACAAATTAATAAAATTTATGCGCGAACAATAAATTATCAGAAAAGAATTCGACATGCATAAAAACATGCCAACAAAACAAGTATAGCATAAACCGCCACGAAAAGCAAGTAAAAACACCCGTATTTTTTTCGTAAAAGAAGACTTTTGCGCAATGTTTGCGCCTGTGGAAAATCAAATACCCTCCTTACTTCCCTTAATATCAACACATTATTAAACCTGATTTTTGCTTTGATTGAATATGCTCCCATTCTTTCAAAACACACCAAGCCGCCGTCGCGATTACCAAATAAAGTTGCCGAAAAACGTTTCGGCCGCCACAAAGCACACACCTCGCACTAAAATGTTCCTATTTAACGTTATTTAGATGAAAATCACCGGTAAAGACCCGTTGCGACGGGCAAAAAAAATAAAAAAGCCTCGCCCTGACGAAGACTTTTTAGACTAATG
>JAIEBL010000080.1 GCA_029069015.1 Clostridiales bacterium | reverse complement strand
CGACAGATCTACGATCGTGCGCATTCGTCGATTGCCGAAGCTTCGGCGGCGGATTTCGATTGGGATAAAATTTTCGACGGGGCGGCGTGGTTTCACTTTACGGGCATTACGCCCGCGCTCGGCGACAACGTAGCCGAGATCTGTCTTGCCGCGTGCAAAGCCGCAAAGAAGAAAAATATCACCGTGTCGTGCGACCTCAATTTCCGCAAAAAGCTTTGGAGCAAGGAAAAAGCGGGCAAGGTGAGGGGCGAGCTTTGCAAGTATATCGATTACTGCATTGCCAACGAGGAAGACGCCAAAGACGTGTTCGGTATCGAGGCGGAAGGCAGCGACATAACGGGTGGTAAGCTCAACCACGACGGTTACGTTTCGGTTGCAAAGAAACTGACGGATAAATTCAAGTTCAAGTGCGTGGCGATCACGCTCAGAGAGAGCAAATCCGCCAACGACAACGATTGGTCGGGTATGCTGTATACGGGCGGTAAAGCATATTTCAGCAAGAAATATGCTATGCACATCGTAGACCGCGTGGGCGGTGGTGATTCTTTCGGCGGCGGGCTTATCTACTCGCTTATCAATAACTACGAGCCGCAAAAGGCGATAGAGTTCGCTGTAGCGGCAAGCTGCTTAAAGCACAGCATCGAGGGCGACTACAACATGGTGTCGGCTTCGGAGGTGGAAGCGCTTGCGGGCGGCGACGCGAGCGGCAGAGTGCAGCGGTAACATATATAAGGAAAGGAACAAGAGTATGAAGACGGTAAAATTGGGTTCGGTCGGTTTGCACGTACCTGCGGTGGCGGTAGGGTGCATGCGCATAGGGGAACTAAGCGACGAAGCGCTTGATAAGCATCTTTCGCTTTGCCGCGACTACGGGTTGTACTTTTTCGACCACGCCGATATATACGGCGGCGGCGAGTGCGAAAAGAAGTTTGCGGCGTCGGTGCGTCGTATCGGCTTGCGGCGCGAAAAAATGATTCTGCAATCCAAGTGCGGTATCGTTCCCGGCAAAATGTACGACCAGTCCCGCGACTATATTTTAAAATCGGTCGACGGCATTCTGGCGCGACTCAAAACCGAATATTTGGATATTTTGCTGCTTCACCGTCCCGATGCGCTCATGGAACCCGACGAGGTTGCCTCCGCATTTAACGCGCTCCACGCGTCGGGCAAAGTGCGGCACTTCGGCGTATCCAACTTCCGCCCCGGGCAGATCGAACTTTTGAAAAAGTCCGTATCGCAGCCCATTCTTACTAACCAGCTGCAATTCGGCGTAGCGTTTTCGGGCATGATCGCATCGGGAATCGAAGCCAACATGGAAACGGCCGGTGCGGTTGAGCGGGACGGCGGCGTGCTCGATTATTGCCGTTTGCACGACATTACCGTACAGGCTTGGTCGCCCTTCCAATACGGCTTCTTCCAAGGCACGTTTTTGGGAAGCGACAAATATCCCGAACTGAACGCCGTGCTCGGCGAGCTTGCGGAAAAGTATGAAGTCACGCCCGCCGCGATTGCTACGGCGTGGATCTTGCGTCATCCCGCAGAAATGCAAATGGTTGCGGGCACGACCAACGAGGAGCATTTAACGGAAATCATCGAGGGCGGCGATATCACGCTCACGCGCGAAGAATGGTACAAAATATATCTTTCGGCAGGGCATATTCTGCCTTAAGCGGTAAAAGGAAACAGGAGAGGGGACGGCATGACCGAACGGGATATTATGCGGCTTTTCGAAGAGTACGACGGCGAAGTGTCGATGTCGGACTTTACGCCCGACGAGATTGCCGATATGCTTTCGTTTAAGCCCGAAGAACTGGACGAACTCAAACGTAAATATTTTTCGTTTTACGACGATGTCAAATCGTCCGCCTTACGAAAACAAGATTGGTGAGCGTGCCTATGCAAAGGCACGCTCTTTGCATAGGCAACGGAATGCCTGTTTGCAATTGTGAACAAATTGTGAACGAGAAAAGGGCGTGATTTTTCGCCGCCGTGGGGCGCGGAAACAACTGTAAGGGATTGACAAAACGGCGGAAATCGTATATAATACAAAAGTATGTAGCGGCTGCTTGCAGCGCGCCGACAAGGGAAGGTCTTGCCGAATTGAAGGAAAAGAAAAAAGGGTTTATCAAGCGATTTTTGCCGTACTATGCGCCCTATAAAGGAACGCTTTTTCTCGATTTGCTGTGTGCGCTCTTGTATTCGCTTTGCGGGCTTGCATTTCCCGTTTTGGTGCGAGAGCTACTTAACCGTTTGCAAGCGGCAGGGCAGGTGCGCCTATCCTACGTTCTGGCTTTTGGCGGCGTTATGCTGGGCGTTAAGATCGCGGAAACGGCGTGCCGCTATTTTATGATCACCGTGGGGCATATCATGGGCACGCGCTTCGAGGCCGACCTTCGGCGCGAACTTTTCGATCGGTTGCTCGTTTTGCCCGCATCCTTTTACGACCGCAACAAAGTGGGCGACCTCATGAGCCGCGTGAACAACGACCTCTTCGATATCACGGAGTTTTCGCATCATTGCCCCGAAGAGCTGTTCATCGCGTCGGTGCGCATCATCGGCATCTTTATTTACCTGATGCTGATCAACGTGTGGCTTACGCTTATCATCTTTGCCGCTATGCCGCTCTTTATCGTGCTCGCATTTATCTTCAACGGTAAGCTTGCCGATAACTTCAAGCAACGCCGTAAGAAGGTGGGCGAAATCAACGCAAACCTCGAAGATGCCCTGGGCGGTATGAGCGTAGTGCGCTCGTTTGCGGGGGAAGAGCAGGAGCGCAGAAAGTTCGATGCCGATAACTGCGAATTCGTAGACATCAAAGCGCGTTCATATAAAATGATGGGGCTGTTTTTCAGCCAGGTCACGTTTTCCACGGGCTTTATGTATATCCTGACGGTGATTGCGGGAACGCTGTTCATCGCCAAGGGTATCGGCGGTCTGACGTGGGTGGATCTTCTGACGTACGTTCTGTTTGTTTCCACGCTGTACTCGTCGATCGATACGATCATCACGTATACCGAACAATTCCAAACGGGGAAGTCTGGCTTTACGCGCTTTACCGAAATCATGGACGTTCCCGTATTGATCCACGATCCCGAAGCGCCGCAGTCGGGGACGGACTATACGGGTGACATTGCGCTCGAAGACGTCACGTTTGCGTACAGCGACGAAGGCAAGGAAGTGCTTTCACACCTTAATCTTACGATAGAGCGCGGCAAAAGCGTTGCGCTCGTAGGTCCTTCGGGCGCGGGCAAAACCACGATCGCCAACTTGATTCCGCGTTTTTATGACGTCAGGAGCGGAAGCGTTAAGATAGGCGGCACGCCGATCACGGACGTCACGCTCGCAGAGCTACGGCAGAACGTGGGCGTCGTGCAGCAAAACGTATATCTTTTCAACGGTACGGTGCGGGAGAACATTCTCTACGGTAAGCCCGACGCAACCGAGGAAGAGATGATTGCGGCGGCAAAAGCGGCGGGTGCACATGAATTTATCGAGAAACTGGAAAACGGGTACGACACGCCTTGCGGCGAACGCGGCGTACGCCTTTCGGGAGGGCAAAAGCAACGCATCAGTATCGCGCGGTTGTTTTTGAAAAATCCGCCCATTCTTATCTTGGACGAAGCGACGAGTGCGCTCGACAACGAGAGCGAACGGCAGGTACTTGCGTCCTTGCGTGAACTTGCAAAAGGCAGGACGACGCTCATCATCGCGCACCGATTGACGACGATCCGCGGCGCAGACAAGATTTGCGTCGTGACCGAAAAGGGCATAGAGGAAACGGGTACGCATGCCGAACTGATCGGAAAAGAAGGCTTATATAAAACGCTGTACACTATGTATGAAGAAACAACATAAAACCAAAAATTTTTATAAAGAAGCTAACGTCGGGAGGTAGGACAATGAACGCAACGGAAAAGTACAACGATTGGTGCAAGAAAGTCAAAGACAAAGCGCTGAAGGCGCAGATTGCCGCCATGAAGAACGATTCCAAGGCAATCGAAAACGCTTTTTACAAAGACTTGGAATTCGGCACGGGGGGCTTGCGCGGCGAAATCGGCGCGGGCACGAACTGCTTGAACGTGCTGACGATCGCAAAGGTGACGCAGGGCATCGCCGAGCGCATGAAAAAGTGCGGGCAAACCAAGGTGGCCGTATCGTGCGACAGTCGTATCAATTCCGATCTGTTCAAAGAGAAAGTGGCTTGCGTAATGGCGGCAAACGGCATTCACGCCGTCGTGACGCGCGCGCTCATGCCCACGCCCTTTTTATCCTTCTTAACGCGCGAGGTGAAGGCGGATATCGGTATTATGATTACCGCCAGCCATAACCCCGCCAAATACAACGGTTACAAGGTGTACGGCGCGGACGGCTGTCAGCTGACCGACGAGCCTGCCAAAGAAATGATCGGCTACATTCAGCAAATCGACCCGTTTACGGTGGAAACCGATTCGTTTGCGCACTACGTAAAGAAAGGGCTGATCGAATATGCGAGCGATGAGATCACCGAAAACTTTTTAAAGAACGTGCAGGCGCAGTCGCTCGGTTCTGCCGAAGGGCTTAAAGTTGCGTATACGCCCTTAAACGGCGCAGGCTATGAACTTGTGCCCGAAATCTTGCGGCGCGTAGGCGTGCGGAAAATCGACGTCGTACCCGAACAAAGCAAACCCGACGGAAACTTTACGACGTGCAGTTATCCCAACCCCGAAAAGGCGGAAGCGCTCAAACTCGGACTTGCGGTCGCCGAAAAGAACGAAAGCGATATTCTCATCGCCACCGACCCCGACGCCGATCGTATCGGTACGGCGGTGCGCCATAAGGGACAGTATCGGCTCATGACGGGCAACGAGATCGGCGTGCTTCTGACCGACTTCATTTTTGCGCAAAGACGGGCAAACGGGACGCTTCCCGAAAATCCCGTGATGGTGACGACGATCGTTTCCACCGAGCTTGCGGGCAAGATCGCCGAAAAATACGGCGCGAAGTGTCCCCGGGTTCTCACAGGCTTTAAATACATAGGCGGTATCATCGGCGGACTCGAACAGAAAGGGGAAGAGAACCGTTTCGTAATCGGCTTCGAAGAAAGCTACGGCTATCTTTCGGGTAGTTACGTACGCGATAAAGACGCGGTCGTTGCGAGTATGCTCGTTGCCGAAATGACGGCATACTACTTAAAGCAGGGCAAAACGCTCGTGGACCGCATCGAGGAGATTTACGCCGAGTACGGCACGTACGAGCATAAACTCAAATCGTACGAGTACCCCGGCGCGGAAGGCAACGCCAAAATGCAAAAATTGCTTTCCGATCTGCGTGCGAACCTGCCCGCCGTTTTGGGGGACAGTAAGGTCGTGCGTCACGTGGATTACCTGACGCAAACCGAAGAAGATTTACCCAAGGCAAACGTGCTACTACTCAAAGCCGAAAACGGTAGCAGCTTGATCATTCGTCCGTCGGGCACGGAGCCGCTCATTAAGCTGTATTTGACCGCCGCATCTACAACGGAAGAAAACAAAAAGATTTTTGAAAAGATTCAGCAACAAATCGATTCGATTTTTGCTTGATATTTGAATTTGAAAGACGCATTCGTATTGATGAATGCGTCTTTTTTAAGGCAGCAGGCGGCGGGCAGCGGGTATAAAAGCTTTCAGTCACTTTCCTTGCTCTGCTTGACTTTTTCGGACGCATATAGTAATATAGTAAATGGTGTATTTTGGGCAAGTGCAGGTAGGCGAGCCTCTTTTGGCGAAATGCATCCGTAGCGAAAAGTAAGAAAAGGGCAGCGTGTCGGAGGTTATAGTTTTTGGATACCCTGATAACGGCAACGGATCGTAAATCGGCGGCAAAGGCGGTAACGGCTGCCTCGCACGTAGACGGAAACGACGTCGTGCTTGCCTTGGATTGCCGCAAAGCTACCGATGCTTGTGCCGAACGTGCGTTTTCGCTCTATATCGTGGTTTGCGAAGGATTGGGTAAGTCGGGCGTGCGGCTCGTAAAAACACTGACCGCCCGCGGTGACGGCGGCGTGATCGCCGTTTTGCCGCAAAGTGCGCCTGCCGAAGAAGCGAAAGCTTTGGAAGACCTGCGGGAAGAGGGCGTACTGCTCGTACCCGCGACGGCAACGCAAGCCGAGCTGAGTCTTGCGGTAAATGCCGCGATCGCCGCCAATCGGCGTATCGAAAAACTGTTGCGCGAGAATCGGTCGCTGCTGAAAAAAATCGACGATATCCGTATCGTCGACCGTGCCAAGCTGATTCTGATGCAGAACATGGGCTACACCGAAGCCCAAGCCCACAAGCAAATCGAAAAACGCGCCATGAACGAGCGGCTTTCCCGCGCGGAAGTGGCGATGAATATTCTGAAGACGTACGAGGTGTAGAAGGCGAGCGTATGAGAAAGCTGAACGAAGAATGCGGTGTATTCGGAATCATATCACCTAAGCCCATTGCGGCGGCAGGCTATGCCGCATCGGCACTTTTGGCGCTCCAACACCGCGGGCAGGAAGGCGCGGGCATCGCCACTTTTTATCCCGACGGTTCGCTTGTATGCCATAAAAATACGGGGCTGGTCAACGAGATTTTCGGCGACTTCGTGCGGCATGCGCCGCTGACGAACGTAGCCGTGGGGCACGTTCGCTACTCTACGACGGGGCGTAATTCCGTAGAAAATACCCAACCCATCGAAACGGTGCATTCGCGACTGACGTGCGCGCTTGCGCATAACGGCAATATCACCAACGCTGCGGAAATACGCAACGCCATGGTCAACGACGAAGGCAAGGTCTTCCATACCACCAACGATTCCGAAATCATCAATATGCTGCTTATCGAGCAGGTTATCGGTTGCGGCAACATCGAAAAAGCGGTGCAAAACGTCATGTGCATCTTGGAAGGCGCGGTTTCGCTC
>JAIEBL010000008.1 GCA_029069015.1 Clostridiales bacterium | reverse complement strand
CGAGCAAGAAGCAGCTGCGACCGAAGAAGTCAAAGAATAACCTCGCTATCCCAAATACATAGGAGAACGAAATGAAAAACTATAAGAACGTGACGGTGCTCGATCATCCGCTCATCAAACACAAGATCGCGATCCTGCGCGATAAAAACACGGGAACGAAGCAATTCCGCGAGCTCATCGAAGAGATCACGACGCTCATGACGTTTGAGAGCTTTAAGGAGATCCCCACCAAAAAGGTCAAGGTGGAAACGCCGCTCGAAACTTGCGAGCAGGAAATGGTGCCCGAGAGCAGCGTTGCCATTGTTCCCATTCTGCGTGCGGGGCTCGGCATGGTCAGCGGCGTACACACGCTGTTTCCCACGGCGAAGGTGGGGCACATCGGGCTCTACCGCGACGAAGAAACGCTCGAACCGAAAGAGTACTACTGCAAGCTCCCCGAGGGTATCGAACACATGCAAGTCATCTTGCTCGACCCCATGCTTGCGACGGGCGGCAGTGCGTGCGCGGCGATCGGCTTTTTAAAGAAGCGGGGCTGCAAGAACATCAAGCTCATGAACATCATCGGCGCACCCGAGGGCGTGAAAAAGGTGGCGGAAACGCACCCCGACGTAGAAGTTTATATCTCTACGCTCGACCGCGAGCTCAACGAGCACGGTTATATCCTGCCGGGCTTAGGTGACGCGGGCGACCGCATTTTCGGCACGAAGTAGTTTTTAGTACAAAGGCTACGCGCTGATATATTTCATAAAGTTCGGCGCGAAATAAAGACCTGAACCGAAAGTAAAAAAATTCTGACGGCAAAGGAAAAGAGTTGAATCGTTTTTAAGCAAATGCGTAAGCGTTTGTTTACGTTGCTCTTTTCCGTATTGTCGGGGAAGAGCAACTTTTGTGTGTATCGCACTTTCTGTCACCTCGACCGGAGCGAAGCGGAGTGGAGAGGTCTCAAACGGGAAGCGTGAGCGAGATTTCTCGACTTCGCTGCGCTCCGCTCGAAATGACATAGAGAAAAAAGGAGAGAAGAATGATTGCGATCGTAAGTATCATGGTAACGGACGAGCACGCTGCAGACATGGTGAACGGCATATTGCACGTGTATCGCGGCGCGATTTTAGGGCGGTTCGGGCTACCGCTCAAAGACAAGGGCGTGTCGGTCATATCCGTCGTGCTCGACGCTGAACCCAACGAAATCAACGCACTTACGGGAAAATTGGGAAAAATAGAAGGCGTAAAAGCAAAAGCTATTTATAATCAATAAAAGAGGTATGGAAAAATGAAGAAACGGTTGTTTTGTGTAGTGTGTGCGGTTCTGATGGCGCTGTCGCTTTGCGCGTGCGGCGACAAAGGTCCGAAAGGCAAAGTGGAAGAGCTTTCCGAACTCAAAGGCAGAGTGGTGTATTCAATCGGGCAAGGGCAGGTTCCCGACCTCGTGCTTCGCTCCATCTTAAAGCAAGCAAACGTCCCGTATACGCTTTCGGATACGGCACAGAGCGGCAAGGTGAGTTTGGCGTACGCGAGTGACGGCGTGCAAGTCATCGGGGGGCTCAATTCGGGCGCGTATAACTACGGCGTGCTCGGCGAACCCGCCGCAACCAACGCGCTGAGCAAAGTGCAAGGGTCGAGCCGCATGTTCGACTTGCAAGAGCTCTACGGCGAATTGAAGCACGCGGAAAAAGGCTTTCCGCAAGCCGTGCTCGTCGTGAAAAAATCGTTCTACGAAGCGCACCCCGCATACGTCAAAGCGTTTGTCGAGGCGTTTGCCGCGGGCGCGAAATGGTCGGAAACGAACGCCGCGGACGCGCTGACCGCACTGAAAAACGCGGGCAGTACGCAGATCGCCGCGCTCACCAACGACATTGCAAAGAACTGTAATCTCGGCTTTAAAGCGGCAACCGACGCAAAGCAAGAAATCAAAACGTTCTTCGAGGACATTAACGGCGTGATCGACGCAAGCCAAGGCGAGGAATCGCCCATCGGCGGCAGCGTGCCCGACGATGCGTTCTTTGCCGCTGTTCCTACGACGGGCGCAGAAGAGAGCGGCCTCTCGGCGAACGTGTACGCGCCCGACGGTGCGCCTGCCATCGCGTTTGCGAAAATGATCCACGATACGTTTGCGGGGGCTAGCTTCAATATCGTTGCTCCCAATCAGATCGGTCCTGCCGTGACGACGGGCAACGCGGACATCGCCATTATGCCCTCTAATGCCGCCGCCACCGTCTACGGTAAAAAGAAAGGCACGGGGAGCGAACCGCTGTGCCTCGGCGTAACGAGCTTCGGTAACTTATATCTGATCGGCAAAGAATAAAAGGTGCGAAAAAGAATTTCCGACATTCTCTATACGGTAGCGGGCGCGGCATTGATCGTGGCGGTGTGGTTTATCTGCGCCGCCGTCAGCGGCGACGACCTTCTTTTTCCCACGCCCGCCGATACCGTGCATGCACTGAAAGCGTGCTTAAAGGCGGGTTGGTTTTGGCGCGCCTTTTTAAAGAGCGGGTTGCGTGCCCTTGTCGCGTTTGCCGTTTCGCTGGCGGAGGCGGGGCTCTGCGCGTTTTTGGGGAAGACGTTCCGCCCCGTGCAAAAGATCCTTGCGCCCATCGTGGGGACGGTGCGCAGCGTGCCCACCATGAGCGTCATTCTGATTTTAATCATCCTGCTCGGCGGCGAGTATACGCCCGTCGTCGTAGCGGGGCTCGTCGTGTTTCCCGTGTTGTACAGCGGACTTTGGGCGGCGATGGCGACGATCCCGCGCGAGCTGGACGAAACCGCACTCCTCTATGCGCCGAGTAAGCCATATCGGTTTTTCAAAGTGACGCTCCCGCTCCTCATGCCCTCGTTCTCGCTCACCGTTGCGGGTGCGCTGGGGCTCACGCTCAAACTGACGGTGGCGGCGGAAGTGCTGGCGCAGACGCGGCAGAGCATAGGGCTACTCATGCAACAGTCGCAAATATCGTTCGACACGGGTCGTCTCATGGCGCTGACGATCGCGGTCATTGTTGCGTCACTTTTGATGGAAGGGCTCGTGTGGCTCGTGCGTCGCATTTTCAAATGGGACCAGAGCGTATAGGGGAAAAGGCGCAAAAAAGAAAGCGCATAAAAACTCTTGCGAAAACGCGCAAGGCGTCGTATAATAGGAGTGAAAAAGCTTGCTTGCAAAGGCTTTTTCACGACGTATTGCAACGTGCGGCACTTATTTGCGTTTTGCAAATAAGTTTTTGCGGCAGCAAAACAAAAACGCAGTTTTTGTATGCCGTGTACGTTATAATATGGGCAGCACCAAAGGCAAGAGAGGCACGGAGATCATGAAAAAAATCACGCTTATCATGTGCGGCGGCACGATTTCGTCCGATTACGACGGGTCGATCGTGCGCCCCGGGAAAGTGACGCACTTTAAGGAATTGGATGGGCGTACGGTCAAAGTGACCGCGCCTTTTTGCGTTCTGAGCGAGAACATGAACTTTTCGCTTCTGAAAAACCTGGGCGACTGCTTGCAAAGCGAGATCGACGCGGGCGCGGAAGCCGTCATCATCACGCACGGCACGGATACGCTCGCCTATACCGCGGCGTACTTGGGGCTACGGTTTGCGGGCATTCGCATTCCCGTTATGATCGTTTCGGCGGACTATCCGCTTTCCAACGTTGAGAGCAACGGCAGAAACAATTTCCTTTGCGCGCTGCGCGCCATCGACGAAAGCGACGTGTGTGGCGTGTTCGTGCCGTACTGCAACCGATTCGACCGACCGCTCTTGCACTTTTCCACGCGTCTTCTTTCCAGCCGCGACTTCGACGGCGGCATGAATTCGGCAATGGGCAAGGTGTGCGGCTTCATCGATCCGAGCGGACATTTCGTCTTGCAGGAATATCCCGACCCGCATCCCGTTGCGCTGAGTGAGAGCGGGAAGGGGAAAGAGGTGCAGTTCGTGTACGCCAACCCCGGTATGGATTGGAAAGCGCTCGGAAAAATGGCGCGGGAAAAAGACGCCGCGCTCGTCGTTGCGGGGTATCACACGGGCTCTATCAATACTACCGAGAGCGGTATTTGCAACTTAGAGGGCGTAGACGTGTATCTGACGGGCGGCCTTTCGGGAGAGAAGTATGCTTCGCACGAAGCCATGCCCTCGTTCGTGCGATCCATCGACAACATCGCGCCCATCACGCTGTATACCAAAGTGCGCCTATCCTACGCTTGCTTTAAGGACGAATCGGCACGGCTTGCCTACCTTAACACAAACGTATTCAACGAATTTTTCAAGTAATATTTTTTTACGGGTAGGCGACCCCCAAGCAGAACCACCCGAGCCACGCCGCTTTTGCCTCTATCTTCGTTAAAGCCGCTAGCCGTAGCACTTTGGCTACGGCGTCGCGCCTTTGCCTCGATATAGGACTAAAATCGGCGCGGCTCGGGCGCATAGCGTTTTTGCGGGGTGAACTCTCGGAGAATAGCCCGCAAGTATCCCCACAAAAATGGTTCTATTGGGGTTGCCTACCCGCACACATATATAAAAGAAAGGTAAACCGGTTGTATTTACTTGAAGAAAAGCAAAAACCATGGTATAATGGGTAATACTTTTTAAGGAAAGGAGTAAGGAATAAACTTTTATGCACCCATCTCAAATAGGGTTATTGATCGCGATCGTGTTATGCGTCTTGCTTTCCGGCTTTTTCTCGGCATCGGAAACGGCGTTTTCCACGGCGAATAAAGTACGGCTGCGTACGCTTGAATCGGACGGTAGCAAGTCGGCAAAAAAAGTACTGCGCATGGTCGACGGCTACGATCGGCTCATCAGTACGATTCTCATCGGCAACAATATCGTAAACATCGTGGCGGCGTCGCTTGCCACCGTGCTTTTCACGGGACTCATCAAAGACGGAGACTTAGCGGTCACGCTCTCCACGATTGTGCTTACGGTGGTGGTCCTCATCTTCGGCGAGATCTGCCCTAAGACGCTTGCCAAGAACTTTGCCGAAGGGTTTGCCATGAAGACGTGGCCGATCATGCAGTTCTTTATCATCATTTTGTTCCCGCTCGATATTCTGCTTACGCCGCTCAAAAAGCTCATGGGAAAGATCAAGAGCAAAAAGAGCAGCGCCATTACCGAAGACGAGCTCATCACCTACGTGGAAACGGCGAAGAGCGAAGGCGGTATCGACGAGCACGAATCGCAACTCATTCGCTCGGCCATCGAGTTCGAAGACCTGGATATAGACGATATCATGGTGCCGCGCGTCAACGTGGTCGCCATCGAAGAGCACGAAAGTTTGGACGCGATTGCCGAACTCTTTTTCGACAACGGTTTTTCGCGTATGCCCGTCTACGCCAAAACGATCGACAGTGTGATCGGCATTATCCACGAAAAAGATTTCTATAATCTGTATCGGCTCCCCGAAAACAAACGCCCCAAGACGATCAAGGGCATCGTGCAGGCGTCGATCTGCGTTTCGCCGAGCATGAAGATCAGCACGGTGCTGCGTATGCTTCAAAAGTCTAAGATTCACATGGCAATCGTGGTGGACGAATTCGGCGGCACGGAAGGTATCGTGACCTTGGAAGACATTTTGGAAGAGCTCGTGGGCGAAATCTACGATGAGCACGATGAGGTGGAAGTGCTCTCCCGCAAAGTGGGTGAAGACACATATCTCGTCAACGGTACGCATAACCTCGACGAGTTGTTCGAAGCGTTCGGCATGAACGTGAAAGAGGAGTTCGAATCCACGACGGTGGGCGGTTGGCTGATCGAGC
>JAIEBL010000079.1 GCA_029069015.1 Clostridiales bacterium | reverse complement strand
CTTTTACAAGCAAGGCGTGACCGATCCCGATTACTGCGTTTTGAAATTTACGGGCAAAACCGCCGAATACTACTGCGATTTTAAAATCAGCACGATCGAGCTGTAAAACTTGCCCCGTCAACGCGCACTACCCTAAAAGTTAAAAGTATCCCCTGCCATACAAGCAGAGGATACTTTTTGTATTTGTTTTTACAGAAACGAACTCTCCCCTATCAATCGGCAAATAAAGGCGTAGAAAGGTATCTGTCCCCCGTATCGGGAAGAACGACGACAATCGTCTTGCCTTTGTTTTCGGGACGCTGCGCAAGTTGCGTGGCCGCATACAATGCCGCCCCCGAAGAAATGCCCACGAGCACGCCTTCGACGCGCGCGAACTCTTTGCCCGTCGCAAACGCCGCATCGTTTTCCACCGTGATCACCTCGTCGTAAATTTCGGTGTTGAGAACATCGGGAACAAACCCCGCGCCGATGCCCTGAATTTTGTGCGCACCCGAAACGCCTTGCGACAAAACAGGCGAGCTTGCAGGCTCTACGGCAACAACCTTAATTTTGGGATTCTTACTCTTTAAATACTCGCCTACGCCCGTAACCGTACCGCCCGTGCCCACACCGGCAACAAAGATATCCACCTTCCCGTTTGTATCATTCCAGATTTCCGGGCCGGTCGTGGCTTTATGCACGGCGGGATTGGCAGGATTTTCAAACTGACCCGCAATAAACGAACCAGGCGTAGTTTCGGCAATCTCTTGCGCTTTCGCAATCGCCCCTTTCATGCCCTTTGCGCCTTCGGTCAGAACGATTTCCGCCCCGTACGCCTTGATCAGATTGCGGCGCTCTACGCTCATCGTTTCGGGCATCGTGATAATCAGTTTGTACCCCTTTGCCGCAGCCACCGCCGCAAGACCGATACCCGTATTGCCGCTCGTAGGCTCTATGATCGTTGCACCCTTTTTGAGCTTACCGCTTCTTTCGGCGTCCTCAATCATCGCCTTTGCCACTCTGTCTTTCACAGAGCCTGCGGGATTGAAGTATTCGAGCTTAGCAAGTATCGTCGCCTGTAAGCCATGCGCTCTTTCGTAGTTGACAGCTTCCACTAGGGGCGTATTGCCCACAAAATCAAGAATCGTCTTGTTGCCTGCCATACGTTTATTCTCCTTTTTGCAAAATACAATACGATTATATCAGTTCACGCGCTCGGTGTCAATCGCAGTAAACGGTATAACTAGAAGTCAGCGCAAAGTGTTGAAATATTTTTTTGTTTATGTTATACTATTTAAAATACATAGAAAAGGTTACTCGAATGTAAACATTACAAAGAGGCTATTATACGGGCGAACGCGCCCTATACATGTCGAAAGACTTGAAAATCTGCGAGGGAACTTTTGCCGACGGCGAATCTCCCTTAAAGGAAAGCAGCAACCTGCTGCTGGAAAACTGTCTGTTCAAATGGAAGTATCCCCTTTGGTACTGCAAAGATGTTAAAGTTACAGGGAGCACATTTTTTGACACCGCGCGTGCGGGCGTATGGTACACCGAAAACATCACATTCCGCGACGGCGTCATCGAAGCCCCAAAAACGTTTCGTCGCGCAAAAGGTATTACGCTTGAACGCGTAACCCTCCCCAATGCAGCGGAAACGCTTTGGAACTGCGAAGACATTACGTTAAAATCAGTCACGGCAAACGGCACATATTTTGCTATGAACTGCCAAAATGTCGTTTGCGAGGACTTCGTACTTACGGGCGACTACTGCTTTGACGGCGCGCAGAACGTAACCATTAAAAACGCCAAGATTCTTTCCAAAGACAGCTTTTGGAACAGCAAAAACGTGACCGTATACGATTCCTTTATCACGGGCGAATACCTCGGTTGGAATGCGGAAAACCTAACGCTTGTGGGCTGCACAATCGAAAGCTTGCAAGGGCTGTGCTATATCAAAAATCTTAAACTCGTCAATTGCCGCCTTGTCAATACAACGCTCGCGTTCGAATATTCCACGGTGGACGCGCAGATTTCGGGCGCGGTCGACAGCGTTCTGAATCCTTCGGGCGGGCAAATTACGGCGGATCGCATTGGCACGCTCATCATAGAACCGGACAAAGTCGATCCCGAAAAAACCGTAATACGCTGCACGGAGGCAGAATAATGGACTACGATTTCGATACCGCCATAAATCGGCGCGGCACGAATTCCTTAAAATGGGATGTCGGCGACGACGAATTGCCCATGTGGGTTGCGGACATGGATTTTAAAACCGCACCGCAAGTGGCGGCAGCGATTGCAAAGCGCGCGCAAAGCGGCGTGTTCGGCTATGAAATCATCCCCGACGAATGGTATTCTGCAATAACGAGATGGTGGTCGCGTCGGCACAACTTTGAAATCAAAAAAGATTGGCTCTGTTTTTGCACGGGCGTTATTCCTGCCGTTACGAGCGCGGTAAAACGCGTCACGAACCACGGCGACAACGTGATCGTGCAAACGCCCGTCTACGATATCTTTTTCCATTCGATAGAAAATACGGGCAGACACGTTCTTGAAAATAAGTTGCTCTATCAAAACGGCACGTACGCCATAGACTTTGACGATTTGGAAAAGAAACTTGCCGATCCCCTTACCACCATGCTCATTCTCTGCAACCCGCATAACCCTGCGGGCAGAGTCTGGACAAAAGGAGAATTGCAAAAAATCGGTGCGCTCTGCCACCGCTACGGCGTAACCGTCCTTTCGGATGAAATTCATTGCGACTTAACCGAACCGAACGTATACTACACCCCGTTTGCCGCAGCTTCGGAAGAATGCAAAAATAATAGTATAACCTGCGTCGCACCCAGCAAGGCATTCAACCTAGCCGGGTTGCAATCCGCCGCGGTCATCGTGCCGCGTAAAGACTTGCGCAATAAAATCGTGCGCGGGCTCAACAGTGACGAAGTTGCCGAACCCAACTCGTTCGCTATCACGGGCGCAATTGCCGCCTTTAACGAAGGCGAAGAGTGGCTGGATGCCTTGCGCGTCTACCTTTCGGAAAACCGTAAAATAGCGCTTGCATTTCTAAAAGAGCACTTACCGGAGATAACCGCCGTAGAACAGACCGCGACCTATCTGCTCTGGCTCGACTGTTCGGCAATCTGCACCGACACCCGCCCGCTCTGCGATCATATCCGCCAAACAACGGGACTGTATATCACCGCAGGCGGTCAGTACCGCGGCGACGGCAAAACATTCGTACGCATCAACGTCGCCTGCCCTAAGACAACTTTAGCCGACGGTTTAAACCGCTTGGAGCGAGGCGTAAAAAGCTTTTTACCGAAACTATAACACATTACGGAAATTACAACAAAGAGCGGGTATCAATCCGCTCATTTTTTTATAATATCAGTACTATGTCTTACATAGTTATGGGCACCTGGAATGTGTATTCCCCTGAACCAACAATTTGTGCCTTGTCAGACATCGGAAGATAGATGTTTGCCGTTACGCCCACAGGAATCACAAGGTGCAAATGAAATATCCCCGCGGCTCGGTCATATTCCCATGCGGAAGTAATCGGACCGTGGACGGTATCCACCGTTCCGCGCGCACTCGTCAGCTCTTTGATAACGGACGGCTTAATATTGACTTTCGTGTAGCAATGCTCTGCCATGGAAATGCCCGCAAGATATTTGGTAAACCATTCCTTAACATGTCCCATCATGGCGTGGTTGCGGGAGCGAGCTACCGTGCCCCACAGGTCCTCAAAGTTCCAATATTCTGGAAGCGTCGTGAGCCCCTTGTCTACAAAATACTTGTAGCTCGGCATGGTATCGTTCGTCACCATGCGGTAAATGATATCGCTCCGCCCATTCTCTCCCAAAGCCGAAAAAACCTGCTTTAAGCCGACTTCCCCCGAAGTCAAATGATAATCCGCTGCCGCAATCGCAGCGACTAGACGATTCAAAGCCTCTTTGCGATCCTCTTCCTTTGCAATACCGCTGTACAGAACGCAACCGTACCCCGATTGCGTACCGTTGCCGTAAAGATATTGCGCATTATAACATTCTTCATTCTGATGAAAAGCAATTTTGATCGCTTGGGAAAGTTCCCGATAGTGTTTACTATCCGCGGCGTTTCCCCGAACGTCGGCAATCTTTTGCATGATAACGGCCAAACGGTAGTACGCCGTTGTTTCGACGAGCACAACGGGCGTCTTTCCGTATTTCGTCATCTCGCCCCACTCGCCCATCTGTCCCGTAAAAATGAGGTCATCTTGCGCGATCTCGCGCTCGAGATACGCCACGTACCGCTTCATTGCAGCATAATTCTCATCCGAGAACCCTTCCGCGTCCCCGTACGATTCATAGTGTTGCCACGCCGTGAAAATGATAGAACCGTTCCAATTCAAGTCTTCGTAAAGTCCGCGAATCTTGAAATACTCGGGCGCGATCGCCGCGATCCTGCCGTTTTCGTATTGTGCATCCCGCATATCGCGGAACAATTTCAGCGTCCACGCATTGATATCATAAGTATGCGCCATCGAATAGAACATAAGACTCGGCGTTTCCGACCAACCGAGCTTTTCGATTTGCGGGCAGTCCGTAAACGTGCTCATCATGTTACTCTCGATAGAACGCTCCGTCAAAGTGTTAATGCGATTCAGCACCTCATCCGAACAGGTAAACGTACCGTTCTTCGCCACATTCGTGCGAAGCAGATACCCTGCGAAATTTTTACTCGTCAGTTCGATAGTTGCAGGAGCGACCACTTCCACGTACCGATACCCGTGATAGCAAAAACGGGGATGCCATACCTCGATTTCCGCACCCTTCGTGACATAGGTATCGTAAATCAAATCACCTTTATCGCTTTCGCTCTGCGTACACGAGGCTTGATTGATGTGTCCCGAAAAGCCGTCGAAACGGTCTACCTCTGCGGGATACATACGAATGGTTGCCCCACGCATTGGCGAAAAAAGCGTGATTTGCGGAAAGCC
>JAIEBL010000078.1 GCA_029069015.1 Clostridiales bacterium | reverse complement strand
GATCACAATTATATCGGAAGGCGAAAAGATGATAACGCCCATGCCGGAGAGCAATAGTTTTGCCTGCAAGTTTGTCAAACAAAAGACGCGCGAGCAGGTCGAGATAAACGGCAAGACCAAAAAGAAAAAGATCGTTCGCTTCGGCGTTACCGTTGGCGACGTTTTCTTCGAGCTTGCCGACGACCATTGCCAAAAGATTTTTGCGGCGCTCGGCATAACCGACGCGTTCAAAACGGAGCTTCGGCTCGAGTGCGGTGCGTATGACGTTAAGGTGTCCGACCACGGTATTGCGGCAAGCGTTACGGAAACGCTCGACTACGGCAAAGAAAAGTTCCTTAAATGTGCGGTCGGCGATAATACCGTGTTCGTAAAAGCCGACGACGACGTGAGTGGCAACATTTATCTACTGCCCGACTTTGAAAAAATAGGTTTAATCGAAACGCAACGGGGGGTCAAAATTATATAATATGCGTATGGATAAAACCGAGTTTTCGAATAAACTTAAAAACCTCAAGACGGACGGCAAATCTACGATAGAGCTTTATAACGAAATCTCGTTGCTTGCCATGCAATACGGGCTTTCGCAAGCAGACGTGCCCGCACAGCGCAACGCATATTATCTTTCGATGGAATTTTTGATCGGGCGCAGCTTTTTCAATAACTTAATGGAGCTGGGCGTATTAGACGAAACGCGCGAATTGCTTAAAGAAAAGGGCGTGGATATCAACGTATTCGAAGAAATCGAAGACGCCGCGCTCGGCAACGGCGGGCTCGGGCGGCTTGCCGCGTGCTTTCTCGATTCGGCGGCGGGGTTGGGCTTGCCGCTGCACGGCTACGGCATACGATACAAGTACGGACTGTTCAAGCAGGCGATACGAAACGGCTTTCAGGTAGAGCTACCCGACGATTGGCAAAGCTTCGGCGACCCGTGGTCGATACGGAAGGCGCACGGAAAACGCAAGATCAAGTTCGCGGATATGACCGTTACCGCCGTGCCGTACGATATGCCCGTGTTCGGGAAACGTGTAAACGTATTGCGACTGTGGCAGGCGGAAGGCAGTGCGGCGGCGCAAAAGATAAGCGAGTATTTGTATCCCGCCGACGACACCGAGGACGGTAAGCTGCTGCGACTGCGACAGGAATATTTCTTTTCCGCGGCGGCGGTGGGCGAACTCGTGGAAAAGTACGTTAAATTGCACGGCAAGAACTTCGACGATTTTGCCGATCACAACGTGATACAGCTAAACGATACGCATCCCGTGCTCGCCATCGCCGAGCTTATACGCGTGCTGACGACGAAGTATAAGCTCGGGTTCGACAAGGCGGAAGGCATCGCGAAAAAGACCTTTGCGTACACCAATCATACCGTCATGCCGGAAGCGCTCGAATGCTGGGGCGCATCGCTCGTAAAAAAGATTTTGCCCGATATCTACGACGTTTTAATAAAATTGCAGGAAAGCCAAACCTCTGAATTCAAGCGGCTCTGTTGCAGCGAAGCGGAAGCCTCGGAAATGGCGATATACGCAAACGATAAGTTTTCTATGGCAAATCTTGCCGTTTACGTAGGCAATACCGTAAACGGTGTCGCAAAATTGCACACGGACATTTTGAAAACCGATCTTTTCAAAACGGCGTATAAATATTATCCGAATAAGTTCCAAAACAAAACCAACGGCATCACGCAGCGTCGCTGGCTTATGCTTTGCAACCGTGAACTGTCCGAGCTATTGGACGGTACGATCGGCAGCGCGTGGCGCGACGATATATCTAAGCTCGGCGTACTTAACGCGCACGTAAGCGATATGCTCGGCGGGTTCGTAAAGGTAAAAACCGAAAAGAAAAGACAGCTTTTCGAGTATATAAAAAAGCACGAAGGCGTATATATCCCCGAAAACTTTATGGTGTACGCGCAAGTAAAACGCTTGCACGAGTACAAACGCCAGCTCATGACCGCTTTTGCCATTCTCGAAATTTATAAGGGCCTTACAGACGGCAAGATAAAAGACTTTCGCCCGTCGGTGTTCGTATTCGGCGCAAAGAGCGCGCCAAGCTATAAGCGCGCAAAGGCGATCATCAAGTTCATAAACGATATTGCGGATAAGATCAATTCGGACCCGCGCACCAACGCGCTGCTGAGAGTGGTGTTCGTGAAAAACTACAACGTTTCGTATGCGGAAAAAATCGTCGCAGGCACGGACGTTTCGTTGCAGGTGTCCACGGCGGGGCTTGAAGCAAGCGGCACCGGAAACATGAAATTTATGATGAACGGGGCGGTAACCTGCGGCACTATGGACGGCGCGAATATCGAGATCGTCGAGCTCGCGGGCAAAGAGAACAATTATATTTTCGGTGCGGATGTGGACGAGATAGAACGCTTGAAACGGGGCGACTATGACCCGAACGCAATACTGAAAGCCGACGCATACCATAGCTACGCCGTAAATACGCTTATCGACGGAACGTTCTCCGACGGCGATACAGGCGGCTTTAAGGAGCTGTACGATGCGTTGACGGTCGGGGCGTCATGGCATAAGCCCGATCACTACTTCGTACTGCACGACCTAAAAAGCTACGTGGAGGCATTACTCAAAATAAATACCGACAGTAAGGATGAAAAGGCCTTTGCCGTAAAGCAAATAAAAAACGTCGCAAACTCGGCGCACTTTTCGTCGGACAGAACCATAAAGGAATATGCCTCCGATATTTGGAAAATCAAATAGGTAGCATTTACGAACAGTGCAACTTTTGCAACAGAAAAGGAGTACTAGCCATTGTTATCAGACGGTGTTCAATTGGGCCCTCATCGGGTCCGCCAATAAGAACCTAAAGTGGTCCCACGGAACGGCACGTTTTAGGTTCTTTGTTTTAGATGAATAAAATGTTTTATTGCTACTGATGTGTGCTATAAAATAAGAAAAATTAACAATGGAATAGATATGAAATTTTTAAATAAATACACGGAAAACTTGCTGAAAGATTGTATAGAGATTATTATTTCTTAGAATAATTTCACCGGTTTGTTTTGGGCATGCGTTGCGACAATGGTATCGTACGTTCCTCCGACGTGAATGTCGTTTCCTTTCTCGTCCTTAAGAGAGAGTTCTACGCCGTCCCAAAGAGCAAGCAGTTCGTCACATTCGTTTACTATATATCTACTGACGTTGAAATATCTTGTCAATACATGAGGCTTTATTACTACTTTCCGAACCTGACCAAGCAGTTGCATAAACTTTTTGCCGTTATCTGCATGTTCTTTCATATAAATGTCCCAATTGTAGGGCAGTACTGCAACAACGTCTAATCCGCATTTGAATGCCTCTTCCGCAAATAATAAGTCGGCGCCGTCGGCAAAACCGTTGAGAAGCTTCAAATCATAATTATCTTGTAGTTGGCGCAGATACGCTCTGATTTTGCCGCGTACCTTTTCTTCATCAAAGTTTTTGATTCGCGACAGATTGATATGTCCGGTACATCCGAGGACGTATTCTTTTTTATCGGTATGCATACGGTATATCTGAATTCCGTGTGCACCGAGGTGTTTTATCATATTGTTGATGGGGGCGAGGTCTTTGTATTTCTCGGGACCGGAGAGCTCGTCATACGGTACGATATCTTTATGAATTCGTTTCTGCTCTCGTTCGGTTCTGTTTTTATAATCGGTTCCATAACTCCAGCCCATTTCGACCTTCTCGTTCACCCATCGAATATGCTCGTTGACGGCAAGCAGCGTGAGTTCGTCTTCGGTAAACTCTTGCACTACCGGATAATCGTAAGCCCTATCACTGAAAAAGCAGTGGATATTTTCCAAATGCCGAACGTAATTTTTTGCTTGTGCGATATTCGAGAGTTGATATTCCAGTGTTAGCTCGTCGAATTTGCCTTTCATATAGTCTGTGATTTCTGCGGCCTTGCAATCGCTTTCGTAACTGATATTGATTGATTCTGCGAGTTTACACAAATCGATAAATCTGTTGTCAGAGAAATAGTCGTAGACCTTTTTATCTCTCGTCTTAAATTCATGCGAGATATCGAGCGTAGCAAGCTCGCCCCAATCTACGGATTCATTTTTGATGCTCGTCGCGAGCCCTTGTATTTTTTCAACCGAGTCTTTATCATTTCCCTTGTCGAAATAATAAATTACTTTGATTGTTTTGTCATTGACGAACAAGTCGATATCCCAAGCGAGTTCTTGCGTTTTGCTTTTCTCTCCGTAGGGTGTGCGATCCCAGCACTGTATTTCGTCACAGAGAGAAAGTAGGTACGCGAGCGGCTGTTGTTTTAGGTGCATATGTTCGTAAGCCTTGCCGTTTTCGTTTGCCGCTTCTTTATAGGTGAATCTGTAAAAATTATGCAAGAAAATCGCCATAATCGCGTCGAGTATAGGACGCGTGAGCACAAAGTCATCAAATTTAAGGAGTTCCTTTAAAAGCATAACCGCGCTGTAATAGCCGTGATCCTTAGGATTGTCGGAATTTTCGACTTGCCGCCGAATTTTGGATTCCAAAATGGCAATGCTTTCATTAGTGCTGTGCGTGATATTGCCAAAGGTATCCAAAAACGCCGCAATAAAGAGCAAGTTAATGTCCGTTTTTCCTTGAGGCATAAATTCACCGCATTTTGCGATTTCGCTTGGAGTCAACGTTGTATACCCATCTAAATTGCCGTAGCTCATATTTAAGCGTTTTTTCTCATCGGCTTCCGTCTTTTTTCCGTATTCTTTAACTTGTAAGTAAGAGATCTCGTAGGGATATCCGATATCGTGAAAGAGTGCGGCTATCCCCCAGTATTGTAGAAAATTATATTCAGCGCGTTCTGCTCCATATCTTTTTGTAAAGGCCGTACGCATGTTTTTATTTCCCATAAAAATAGAAAGTCCGAGAGCAAACACGTATACGGAGTGCGAGTAATGATCGCGGTGCTTTTTTAAAAGAGTTGCGCTGTTCGCCTCGTAATCGTAGAGCAGTTGCAA
>JAIEBL010000077.1 GCA_029069015.1 Clostridiales bacterium | reverse complement strand
CGTTTCCTTTACGGGAATAACAAGAAAGACTACGCTCGCTCTGCTCGCTAGATCCCTCGACTTCGCTCGGGATGACAAAGGTGCTGGGATGAATCGCACTACCATAATCATAGTGATTCTCTCGTTCCCCCTTGCCCGCTCTTTCCCCTCTTCCTCTCGTCTACTACGGCATCATCCTTACAAAAAAACCGCGCGCCGCCGCCCAATCAAAAAGGTAGCGGCTAAATCCTAACCGCTACCCTGTTTCGTAAACTATATCAAAAATTTTTATTCCGCTTTTTTCAGAAGACTTCTTGCCTTTTCCGCCACGTCCAAAACGCGCTCGGCGAAATCTTTTGCTTCTTCGTCCGTCAGCCCCGCCGACGCAACGCGAATCTTGCCGCCGTCGAAAAGAATCGTCACCGTACCCACCGAAAAACGGAAGAACGCCACAAGGCAAAGAATCAGAACGGCAGCACCGACACCGAGTGCAATGAGACCGAGCACGAAGCGCATGAGCTTGTCGCCGGGCAAAAAGTAAGCGGAGAGCAGGCAGCAGAGCGCGGCAAACACGACGCCGATAAACAAAAACCAAAGGTTGCGTTCCTTGCCGTAGGTGACGGCAGACACGCGGTCCATACTGACGACTTTTTGCATCACCTGCCCCGTGCCGTTGATCCCCGTCTTGTACAGCCGTTTTTGCGTAATCACGACGGAATCGCCGCGACTGACTTTGCCGTTCCTTTTCGGATCGCATTCGATTTTGCAGATCACTTCTTCGTTAACGTCCATCGTCGTTTTCCCCTTTCTCGGCATTGGCCGCACGGATAAAACTCTCGTGCGGAAGCGGCATTAAAAAGTCCTTCATCGCCTCGAAAAAAATCGGTTTGAGCATAATTTCGGGCGAATTGCAAGGCGTAAACGTGTACGTAATTCTGTACTTTCCGGGAAGCTTCCCGTCGAAAATTTTAACGGGTGAAACGCTGTCGTATAGATAATAGCCGTTCCCCGTGTAGGAAATGCGGCTGAGCTTTCCGTCAGCGCCGCAAGAAAGACGAACCGACCCGCCTACGAATTGCGCGTCAATGCCGTTTTCCGTGATCGTCACGGCAGCGTCTTGCAACAGATCGAACCAAAACGCAGGCGTAAGCGTGGTATAGAGCGCACTGCGGCGTTGCAACGATTTGTTCAACCGCCCCGCAAGCGGCGAGTAATCCGACTTATCGGAAAACTTATCGTAGTTTTTGCCACTCACGCACAGAAAACCGCCCGCATATTCGAACTTTTCGATGAACCGCCCTTTCGTGTGGTAGTAGCGCTCATCGCCGTTTTTAATAAACACCGTCGATTCGGCAAACCGCTGGGAAAGCAGGTCGATGGCAAAACAGAACCAAACCCGAAAGAGCACCCATGCGAGCGCGCAGGAAAGCAGCACGGTCAGAAAAACGTCCAGCCCGTCGCTTGCCCAAAGCGCGCCATAGAGCAACACACCGTAAACGGCGAGAGCAAACAGCGTGACGAAGATGGAAAACAACCACCGCCCGACGGGACAGTACTGCGTCTTTTCCACCTTTGCGCTTTGCATATCGAACATTTCGTTGAGTTTTACGCGAAGCTCTTCCATTTTTACCCTTTGCACTTTGTCCGTGAATCGATTCCCGATTGCTACCAACAGTATATCATCTAACCTTGCCGCTCGTCAAATTTTTTATACAATGTATTGACGAAAAGCCGCTTTTATGATATGCTAATGCCATGTATCCGTATCTGTTCGGGCAGGAAGCGCTTCCCATGTACGGCATATGCCTTGCCGTGGGACTGCTCGCCGCCATGCTCCTGTTTAAAATCATATGCAAAAAAAAGAACGTAGATAACGATACCTACGGCTTCTATTCGCTGCTCGGCATCATTTCGATCGCCCTCGGCATCTTGGGCGCAATGCTCTTTCAATCGGTCTACGATCTGATCGACCAAGCCGTACACGGCGAAAAAGTGCGCTTCTCGTTCGGCGGCATGACCTTTATGGGCGGACTCGTGACGGGCGTCGTCGTCTTCGTCGCGGGCACAGCGATATTTGCCAAAGGCAAAGTGAAACGCGGCTTCTTCACCTGCGCATCCTACGCCGCCCCCTGCATCGTGCTCGGGCACTTTTTCGGACGGATCGGTTG
>JAIEBL010000076.1 GCA_029069015.1 Clostridiales bacterium | reverse complement strand
GCACGGAGCAAGGCATTAAGGACGCGAAATAACGATCTTTCGCATAATGAGAAAAACAAAAAGAGCGACGAATGCAAATTCGTCGCTCTTTTTGTTGTCTTTTTGCACGGTTGCTCCTTCTCTTGTCATTTCGCTCAGCCGAGCCCTCTCCTGTCATTTCGACCGAGCACTCTCTTTCTGTCATTTCGACCGAGCGAAGCGAGCGGAGAAATCTCTGAAATTTTAGCCTTAATTCTGAATTAAACGGGATTTTTCGACTTCGTTCGCTTTGCTCACTCCTCTCGAAATGACAGGCGGCAGTCTTTATTACTTACTCTCTTGTAGCAATACGCAAGAAGTTTCGGTCGTATGAAGCTCGCGCACGGCGTCGTTCCCGATATGTTCACTTTGAATGGTAAAGCGGTTCGGATAGACGAGTGCGTAGGCGGCAATGAGATCGTAGATATAGCAGTTGCCCGCGTGCCGCGCATTGGCAAGAACGACGGATCGGTTCACGAGACGGGCAAACAGCGAGCTTCCCTCTTTGTGCGTGTGCCCCGCGTTGAAGGCGGGCGCGCGGCAAGTGTCGAGCGTCGCGCACACGTGCGGATAGCGCAGTAGCTTTGAAAAAGCTTCGACGTCCAACCCGTGGTTAAACTCGTACGCGCCGTAATTGGGTTCTTCGTGCGTGCAGCCGCCCATAATCACGATTTCACCTTGCAGCAGGCAGGGCGCATATTCCAGTACCTGCACGGGTACGGTCGCAGGCCCTAAGCTGAGCATTTTATACACGCCGAGCGTCGGTAGCCACTTGTCAAACGACAATACGGGCACGGGACTCTCGGCGGGGGTGAGAATATCCCCTATGCCGTCCGAGCCGTGTATGAGCGGCAAGGCGCAAAACGCCTGCGGGCAAGCCGTGCTGTCGATAATGCGAATGCCCTCGATATTCAGTCCGTCCGCTTTGACAGCCGCAAGAAGCGTCTTTGCGTTTCTAAGTGCCGTTTCGCAGGATACGTTTCCCCCGATGGGCACAATGTCGATATACTTGAAATTGCGGTTTTGCAACAAAAATACAGCGGCGCACGCGTCGTCCAAACCGTAGTCGGCAAAAATCACAAGTTTCACGATATTTTCCTTTATTTCTTTTTTAGATTTCTCGGCTTCGGCTCGT
>JAIEBL010000075.1 GCA_029069015.1 Clostridiales bacterium | reverse complement strand
CGTTTCCTCGCCGCACGCATCGTACGCAATATTTTGCAACGCATCCGCCGGATTGGAAGAAAATTCGTTCATCGCACGCGGCGTCCTGCGGTCGCTGATTTTCATATATTGCTTAATAATTTCGTCTGTATCTTTTTTGTTGGGAATACGCGCAAGCGCGTCTTTGAGCGTCGTGAGCTGCGGTCCTGCCCCGATTACGAAATTCGTCGTAGATCCGCACCCCGAACATTTAAGCGTAACAACCTTTATCACTACCATTCTCCTTTCTGCACCGAAAAGCACATTCTGCTTACAGTATACCATAGAAAAATGCGTTTGTAAAGATTTTTATTCTTCGCTTTCGCCCCCATTCCCCTGCAAAAATATAGTTTATAATAGAAATTACGCGGTTTAGAGCTGAGCAAGGCGAGGCGCACGAGAAAAACCCGAGGAAGCTTACTAATCCGTAAGTGACCGAGGGTTGCCGCAGCGTAACAAAGTATTGCGACGGCTATAAAGCGCGCAACCGTTCTATGCAAAGCTCAGGCGGGTTCAGCACGCGGGGCGCCCAACTGCTGCTGCCCAAACCGCGGCTGATCACCATTGCTTTACCGTCTTTTTGGTGCATGCCCTTTACGAGCCGCGGAAAAAGCCCTTGATTGGGCGCATAGAGCGCGCCGATAAGCGGAAACCGCACTTGCCCGCCGTGCGCGTGCCCGACAAGTGTCAGGTCAACCCCCACGGCGACGTAGGTTTTAAAAAGTTCGGGACGGTGCGAAAGCAAGATCATGTAGTCCGCGCCTGCCTCTTCCGTGCGAATTTTCAGCGCGTTGAGCTCGGCGTAAAAGTCGCTTTTGCCGTGCGGAAAGAACACAGGGTCGTTCATGCCCGCGATCGCAAGCCGTGCGCCCTCACGCTCGATAAGGCAAAATTCGTTTTCAAGCACCCGAACGCCCGTATCGATCAGCGTTTGCCGAAAGTCTTTAAAGCAAGAGAGCACTTTTTCGTGATTGCCCGACACGTAGTAGGTCGGGGCGATCTGCACGGCTTCGCGTGCGAACGCTACGGAAGCGGCGGTTCGCCCCTCTTTATGGATCATGTCGCCCGTTATCGCAATCACGTTGGGCGCAATTTTTTGTATGCGCGAGAGTAATTCTCCCTTGAAATCGTGGTTGTGTAGGTCGGAAACGTGCGCGACCGTAAAACCATCAAAAGCTGCGGGCAAAGCCGCCGATTCTATTCTGTATTCCGTGCTGTCAATTTTCATAGCGCCCCCGTTTCGCAAACTTTACGTTTTTCCATACTATTTATAATAGTTTACCGCACAATGCGTGCATTTATCTATATAAAGTATATAATGCAAACTCGGGTAGCGTCAAATGCTTTTCCGGCGCATAGTTTTTGTTTTTCCCGCAAACACTTGCAAAAGAGGTATTATTATGGAATCAAAGAAAATTATCGTAGTAGGCGGAAGTAGCGGCATCGGGCTTTCAACGGCGCAAATGCTTGCGCGGCGCGGACATTCCGTGACGAATATTTCGCGCACCGAATGCCCCGACGAACAAATCACGTCCTTAAAAGCCGACGTCACCGACACCGCCGCATTTACGAGCGCTTTGCGTAAAGCAAGCGAGAACGGCGTAGACGCGCTCGTTTACAGCGCGGGCTTTTCGATGGCGGCGCCCGTCGAGCACGCAAAAGCCGAGGACTACCGCTATCTGTTCGACGTCAATCTTTTCGGCGCGATCCACGCCGTGCAAACCGTTTTGCCCGTTATGCGCGAGCAGAATTTCGGGAGGATCGTGCTCGTCGGCTCGATCGGCGGGGTGCTCCCCATTGCGTACGACGCGTTCTATTCCGCATCCAAGGCCGCGCTGTCCATGTTCTGCCGCGAGCTGAATCTGGAAACCAACCCGTTCGGCGTATATGCAACGACCGTGTTGCCGGGCGGCACGGCGACACGCTTTACCTTTAAACGCAAAGTCTACACGGCCGAAGACGCGGGCACTTACGCCGAAACCTTGGAAAAATCGGTTGTAGCCCTTGCCGAAATCGAACAAGGCGGCATGGAAGCAAGCGAAGTGGCGCGCACAATCCTCAATGCGCTCAATGCCGAAAAGCCGCCCCTTTCGGTTGCGGCAGGCATGAAAAACAAAGCTTACCACCTTTCGCAGAAGATCTTACCCGAAAAGTTTTCCAGCTATATGGTAGGGTGCAAGTATAATCTGCATTGAAAGAAAAGCTTTTTTTCGGAAAAAGTTTTGTAAAACCATATTGACAACAACCGCAATTTCGGCGAAAAGAAAAAAGGAGCTTTGCGCTCCTTTTTTTCGATAACCGTATTTGATCGAAACAATTTGCCCGCTGCAGCCTTCTCCTTGTCGGTTTAAACGGCGGACACATTTCCTCTTCTATTAAAATATTCCGAACACCTCTCTACTAAGGAAAACAAATAAAAGCACTTCTACCGCTATTCTTATGACGCTTATGGTAAAACCTGCCACCGCTAAGCGCTTCCCCCTATATTTTTTATCGTAGCATTGTCTGTACGCTATCAAGCAACAAATCAACCCCGGCAACGCTGCAAAAAAAGAAAACAAAAACCCCATGAGAGCCATCGTGCTAAATTTTCTGTAAGAATGTTCTTCTCCGTAAAGGAGACTCCGTTCCGGAAGCAGCTCGTCGCAATACGGGCAAAATATCGTGTCTTTCGCCACTTTTTTCCCGCAATGTCCGCAAATCATAGTTCTTCTCCTCGCCTTTGTAACCTCAGTATAGTTCCACCATACTGCGGCGTCAAGCATTTTTCATTATTACGGAGATGCACAGGTGCTATTCAACAAATGGAAGGAAGCAGAATATGCTTTATATCAAAACTGTAGGTAACGTTTATAAGAATTACTTTACACGATCTTATAGGAATAGCCCATACCGTCCCAATTAAAAGTATAGCCGCGGTCATAACCGAGATACTCGGTGGCAAGGTCATCCAACACTTGTTCGGCGGCATTTTTGATGTTACTTATTACATCTTTGAGTACCCGTTCGCTCAAATCGTCCGCATAATCCTCACTCTCTTTGCGGATATGGCATCTGATTCCGCCGCGAAAACTAATGCTGCCGCTTGAAGCCCAGTAATTGCTGTTTCCTATGGATAGTGTTTTCACCCATTCAACACGGTCGACACCAATCGGCAATGATGCTACGAATTCATTGGAGCGCAACGTAATAGCGGACATTCTTCTATAGCCTACTTTATGCCCCTCATCCGCTTTGCGCTCTTCGGTATCATTTGTGGCACCGCTTGAACTTTTCGTTGTACCATTGCCCGAACTATATGATCCGCTGTATGTACGACGCCCGTACCCGCGACGCCGTTTGAATTTTTTACAGTACACAACAATACTCGCAACAATCGCCAGTAAACACAAAACAGCGCCGAACCCACCGTAAAAGAAGGAATGTACCGTTTTGCCCAAATAGGCAAACAAAACAGACAAAAAATAACCTATTACCTGCGAAGCAAGCGGGATATAAGGATATCCCTTGGAAAATATCATGGCTCTATCTACGTTATAATCCGTTTTTTTGACTTTTTCATTCCAATAGTACGCAAGTATAGTCAGTACGTTGCCTAAAAGATCCATGCTGAACAGTCCGATCACCCACGGATTGGTTTCGCCTGTTCCCGACAAAACCAACAGCAACAGTAAATCGAGAATAAGCAACCAGACAAGCGCGCCCACACGCAAAACCGTTTTTAACATCTTTATGGGTATCGAATGATAATATGACAGCGTGTCTACCGTCACGAAAAGGGCGTAACACCCCAAAAGCGTTCCCGCCGTGACAAGCCACACAAACCCTGTATTGTGATCGAGGTTGACCTTTGTCTTGTAAAACACATAGCTCATTCCGATGCATATACCAACCAAGACGGCAACAGCCGCCGTCACGATGGCAAAGCATATCCATTTTTTCTTGTGCATTTGCGCCACTTCGTGCTGAATTTCTTCCTCTTCCATTTTGCCCTCCGAACACCGTTTTCTCTGCTGTTTTTATATTGGCTCCCCCTGCCGAAAAAGTTTGCGTTTGCAGCCCTGCATCGCAAAAACAAATGTCGCACGCATACCTCTTTTCAAGCATTGGGCATGTTTAGTATAATTCCATTATACTGGGAAGTCAAGTATTTTTCCCATAATTGTGGGAGAATGACGGTATGGAAAGTTTCGGGGAAAGACTGCGCTTATTGCGGCAAGAAAAGAGCATCGGTCAAATTCAGCTTGCAAAAGAGCTTGACGTGGGGAAATCGATTATCAGCTTGTGGGAACTGAATAAATGCGAACCCACCTTATCCAAGTTGATTGCGTTGGCGCAATTTTTCGGTGTTTCCATAGACTACCTTGCGGGGCTCGAAGAATAACAAGATCCATACGCATAGCGGTGCACATACTTTTTTCTTTTCCTATTGCCGAAAAACTACGATATATTCGTAGTTTTTTCTTTTTATATGCTTTACCGACGGTTGTTTTTGCCGACCGTTTTTCGGGTGTCGGAAAAAGTCGTTTTTCTCGTTTTACGCCCTTTTTCCGCAAAATAGCTTGCTTTTCGCAGTAGTTATGTTTTTATAACTAATATAATGTTATGAAATCATGCATCATAATATGGCACAAAATCCGCGGCTAAATTGTTGACCGCGGTGAGATTTTGCGGTATAATGGGGGCAAATCTTGAAAAGAGTAAAGGAGCAAAAAGTATGGCAAAGAAAGGCGGTTTGGGGCGCGGACTGAGCGCGCTGTTGTCGGGAACAGAAGAGGAATACGAGAACGCGCAGAGAGAAACGGAAGGCAATGCACAAGAGGGTGCACCCGTAGAAATCTCGTTGAGTCTGATCGATCCGAACGTGAACCAACCCCGTAAGACGTTCGACGAGACAGCGATGACCGAGCTCGTAAATTCGATTCGCATTCACGGCGTAATATCCCCCATTATCCTCGTTAAAAGCGGCGAACGTTATATGATCATAGCGGGCGAACGGCGGTATCGTGCGGCAAAGAAAGCGGGACTCCTGACCATCCCCGCACTCGTACGGGACTACACCCCGCAGCAGGTCAAAGAAATCTCACTGATCGAGAACCTGCAACGCGAAGACCTGAACCCCATCGAAACGGCGAACGCGATTAAGCAGCTCATGGATGAATACAAGTACACGCAAGAAGAAGTCGCCGACCGTATCGGCAAGAGCCGCCCCGCGATCGCGAACACGCTGCGTCTTCTGACACTCAGCCAGCCAGTCATCGATTTGGTGGCGGAAGGCCGTCTGAGTTCGGGACATGCCCGTTGCCTGGTCGTCGTTCCCGACGCCGAGGCGCAGCTCAAACTTGCCAACAGCGCGCTCGACAATAAGATTTCCGTGCGCGAGTTTGAAAAGGTCGTTAAAGCCTACCTGACGCCCAAAGCCGAAAAGCAAAAGGTTGAGCAAAGCATGGAGCTGAAAGATTTGATATCCCGCATGCAACGCACCTTTGCTACGAAGGTTTCGGCACTCGGCAACGATCGTCGCGGCCGCATCTATATTGACTACTATAACCGCGACGATTTGGATCGCATCGTAGAATTGGTCAATTTATTAGAGCGCGAGCAAAAGAAGAACGAAGAGCAATAAATACCTTTTAGTCCACACACTCGGAAGTGTTCCACGTTAAACAACGCGGAGCACTTTTTCTTTTATTCTATGTCTAATACTTATACAACGGCTCTGCACATATGGAGCTAATACAGGTTCTTATACAGTCATATACTATACGCGTGCATACTGCCCAAATTGTGCCCTTCATGCCCCAACCATGATGCCTTCGTCCTCTTCGTTGTTTAACGTGAAACACGGTTTTGCGCAAAATAGCGCTAAAAACACTTATGCGCATCCTAAAAACAGGCTTAAAATACCGTTGGAAAAAAGTTTTTACTGTTTCACGTTGAACATGTGAAACATCCGCCATTTTCGTGAAACATTTTTACGGCGCGGTTTTTTTCGCTACACATCACCCCGTTTACAGGGAATCCGGATGATTCCCAAAAATCTTCTTTTGCCCTGTCACTGTTCTGCAAAAGCGGGTTTTACAGAACTTAGAATCTGGGTCTATCAGAAGATTGAATTCCTGCCGATATACTCAAAGCAGCTCCAAAGCCACTACAATTACCGCAAAGACAAAAAGTGATTTTTTATCTTAAAATCTTTCATTGTTCAACGTGAAACACAAATTC
>JAIEBL010000074.1 GCA_029069015.1 Clostridiales bacterium | reverse complement strand
CGGATCAAGCCGTCTGCGATTTTGACGTATTTTCAGAATGCCGCCGTCGCGCATGCCGATCTGTTGGGTATCGGGTATGAGCCGATGAAAGCGAAAAATCTTTGTTGGGTGTTGAAAAGGTTGAGCGCCGTTATCGAAAAAAGCCCCGTTTTGGGCGAGAAAATCACCGTGACGACTTTGCCGCATAAGCCCGGAATTGCAGACGTTATGCGTGACTATATTATTACGAACGCAAATGGCGAATGCTTGATTCGCGGCACGTCGCGTTGGTGCGTGCTCGACACAGTGTCTATGGCGGTTCGGCGATGTGCGCCCATGTTTTCTTATGCGGATGATCAATATACGCCTGAATTTACGGTAGAGAACGGTAATCCGCAGCTCCCCGAATGGGACGGTATCGAAGCACAGACGGGTTGCTCGTTTGACGGTCGCGTGCTTTTGACCGATTTGGATTACAATGCGCACATGAACAACGTACGGTATGCCGATGCCGTTATCAACGGCTGCGATTTTGATTTTTATGCCACGCATACGATTCGTGCACTTGATTTCAATTTTTTGGCGCAAATGCGTGTGGGGGATACGTACACCGTGCGTCGAAAGGATACGGGCGCGGAATCGTATTTTGAAATGGTATCGCCGAAGAGTCCGCGCCCGATCTTTCGTGCGAGGCTGGAATGGAATCGATAAAATACACGCTTGTGCGTGCTAAACGGCGTACCGTAGCGGTTTGCATTAAAGACGGCGAGGTCATCGTCAAAGCTCCGTTAAAAACGCCGATATATGCAATCGAAAATTTTTTGAATCAAAAAGCGGGCTGGATTGCGAAAAAGACGGAAGTCAGTCGCGCGCGGCTTGCAAGGTATGCTGATGTTTTTGCTTGCAAAGCGTTTCTCTTTTTAGGGAAAATCTTTCCGTACGTTGTAACGCCGCGAAAGACGCCGAGCATAAAGGACGGTGCGCTTCTTGTCCCGCAACTCTATGTGGAAAACGGCGTTCCGCAAAAGTCGGATGCGTTGGTTCGTGGGGTACGCAGGGTCTATAAGCGTGCCGCAGCGCCGATTTTACAAGAACGTTTGCAAACGATTTCGCAAGCAATCGGTTTGCCGTACAAGGGCTTTTCGCTTTCCGATGCCAAAACCAAATGGGGAAGTTGTGACGGAAACAACGCCATCAAGTTGAATTGGCGCTTGATATTGCTGGATTCCGCGCTGATTGACTACGTGATTGTGCACGAGCTTGCGCATACTGTGCAGCATAATCATTCGAATGCCTTTTGGGCGCTCGTCGGGCAGCATTATCCGAAGTATAAGGAGGCGGTACGGTGGTTGAAAGAATGCGGCGTTCTTTGCGAGCTGTACGCTTAGCTGTACGTTTGCTGGCGCTCCTTATGGCGAGCGTTACGCTGCTGAGCGGTTGCGGCTACTACCGTTACGCTGTGATTCCCGATTACGATACCTTTCTGGCGACTTTTTCGAAGTGGGATGATGCGGCAAAGCCTCATGATAAACTGCTTCCGATAGAGGGATTTGTTCCGCTTTTTGGTAGGTATTTTGATTATGGGCAGGGCTTTGTCGGAAATGTTACGCTTGCCGTGAAGGATGACGTTACGTATTTCTTGCGAGCAGACGGCGCGCACCGTGAAACGAACTTTGACCTTTTTGAAAGCGTCGTGCA
>JAIEBL010000073.1 GCA_029069015.1 Clostridiales bacterium | reverse complement strand
ATCTGACTACTTCTTTCTTTGCCATGACTTCAAAATCCTGCGATATGAATTTTTAATAGGCGGGTTTCCCCTTTCCTATATAATAAACTTTTTTTCGTTTTTTTGCAAGCGAATTGAACATGTTTCCGAAAGTTTATACGTTCTCCAACAGATTGAGCTGCTGCATACGCGCAAGCACCGCAAACTCGGGCACGGCGTATTTTTCCGAGAGCGTTTCGAGCACAAACGGCAAATGCCGCTTTTCGTCAAGCGTGGCGCGGTTGACGTCGAGCATGGCGTACAGCTCCATTGCCTGCCTCTTGAAGCCGTTTTTGGGAAGCGCCAGTTTGAGCGCAAAAGCGCACACCCCGCCCGCGTCGCGTTCGATTTCCTCACACACTTCTTCCATGCGGATAATATGATTGCGCATAGACTGCACGGAGCTCAGGTCAAAGGTAAGCTGCCGCGAGGGCGTGCCTTTCTTGACGCTGTAAAAAAGGTATTGCGCGCCCATGACCGCCAACACAAAATTATAGAGCTTCCATTCTCCGCAGTCGATGAGGTCGCGCTCTACGACCGCCGAAGCTTTCGGCAAATCGAGGTTACCCGACGCCGTCACGAGCCGTTGGGGTTCAAATGCAACGAGTCCCTGCGCTTGCACGGCATCGCCGCAAAGATATTCGCAGCGAACGTCCAAGCCGAGAAATGCGCAAAAGCGCTCGAAAGGTACGGCACGCCCGTCTAAGACGGAACGGTCGAATTCGTACAGTATGTACGACGCCGTGTCTTCTGCCACGTATTTGGCGCCGAACGACAGCTTTATGTTCCCCGATAAATCGATCATTTGCTCTTTTGCAGCGGTTTGAAGCGATTTGCAAGCTTCTGAGAGAGCAGGTCATTCAGTTCTGCCCTCGTGCCGCTCGTAAACCCGTCGGCGTCTAAGATGTACGCCTGTGCCTTTCCGATAAATAAATAGTACGCCGTTTTCTTCTCCTCGGCGCGGATAAACGCGGTATACGCAAACTCGGTGTCGCTTGTCGCAACGACGTTGCTCGATTCGCTGAGCGTGACCTTCTCGTCCGCAAAGCGAAAAATCTGCACGGGATGCCCGCTGAGCACGGGCGAGTTTTTGATACTCTTTTTCATCAAGCGGTCCGTCAGAAAGAAGAACAGAACGGGCATGAGCAAGCCGAACACGATCATAGATATGCCGTACGCGAGTTCGCCCATTTTTACGGTGTAGACAATGCCCAACGTCGCCATGAGCGCCGTAAGCAAAAACGGAACCCATATCAGCTTGACCGCCTGGCTTTTGTTGAACGCGAGCATTCTCGCTTCGGTTAATTCCGTCCGTACTTCTATCATGCGTACTCCTCTTTTAAAAGGTAACTGCGCTTTAAACTTACTTCAGATTTTCGGGATTGAGGCCTTCCAGCGCGGGCAGAACGAACCGCCCGTCTTTGCGGATCAGAACGTCGTCGAACCAGATCTCGCCGCCACCGTACGCGGGCGTCATGATGAGCACCAAGTCCCAATGCACCGCCGACACGTTTCCGTTGTATGCGTCGTCGTAGCTCGCGCCGGGGGTAAAGTGGATCGACCCCGCGATCTTTTCGTCGAACAGGATGTCCCCCATGGGCTCTGTGATATACGGGTTGACGCCGATGGCAAACTCGCCCACATACCGCGCGCCTGCGTCGGTATCGAAAATCGCGTTGCACTGCTCGGTAAAGTTGCTCGTGGCTTCGACGATCTTGCCGTTCTTGAATACGAGCCGCACGTCTTCGAATTTGATGCCGTTTTCGATGCTCGGCGCGTTGTAGTGGATCACGCCGTTTACGCTGTTTTTCACGGGTGCGGTATAGACCTCGCCGTCGGGAATGTTCATTTCCCCCGCGCACTTGATGGCAGGCATTCCCTTGATGGAGAACGTAAGATCGGTGTCTTTGGCAACCAGCCGCACGCGGTCGGTCTTTTCCATGAGCGCCTTCAAAGCGTTCATCGCGCGGTCCATTTTGGAATAGTCGAGGTTGCACACGTTGAAATAATAGTCTTCGAATTTTTCGGTGGGCATGCCCGCAAGCTGCGCCATTGCATCGTTGGGATAGCGCAGGACAACCCAACGCTTCTGCCGCACGCGCACTTCGTCGTGCACGGGCTTACCGTACAGAAGCGAATATTTTTCCATTTGGCTGCCGGGCACGTCGCTCTTTTCAAATGAGTTGCGCGACCCGCGCACGCCGATATAACAGTCCACGTCGTTCATCGTGGCAAGCGCGTACTGTGCAAGCGACTTAAAATATTCGTCGTTGCCGTGCGTTAAGAGCACGCGCTGCACCTTCTCGTCGTAGATCTGCACGAAGGGATAGCCGCCGACCGCGAAAACCTTGTTTGCGAGCGCCGTGGTGATCTGGCTGTCGGTGTCGAACGCCTCGATCAGGACCTTTTCGCCCTTCTTCACTTTGAGTGAATAATTCACGAGGTTTTCGGCAAGTTTTTCCACTCTGGGGTCGAGCATGGCATTTCTCCTCTTATATATAGAATACGCGTCTTTTTTTCATTATAAAGCCAACCGTAAAAAAAGTCAAATTATTTGTGTAATTTGCTAGTCAAAAGCTACAAGATATAGTATAATATATCCATATTCTAAACATTTGGAGGGTATATATGCCATTAGTTACAACCAAGGAAATGTTCCGCAAAGCGTATGAAGGCGGCTACGCCATCGGCGCGTTCAACGTGAACAACATGGAAATGATCCAAGGTATCGTGGAAGCGGGCAAAGAAGAAAACGCCCCGCTCATTCTGCAAGTAAGCTCGGGCGCGCGCAAGTACGCCAACCCCCGCTACCTCAAAAAACTCGTGGAAGCGGCGGTCGAAGATTCGGGCTTGCCTATCTGCCTCCACCTCGACCACGGCGACAGCTACGAGCTCTGCGTTTCCGCCATCACCGACGGTTTTACTTCGGTCATGATCGACGCGAGCCATCACCCCTTTGAAGAAAACATCAAGATCACCTCGCAGGTCGTTAAATACGCACACGACCACGGCGTTGTGGTAGAAGCCGAACTCGGCCGCCTTGCGGGCGTGGAAGACGACGTCAACGTGTCGGAATCGAACGCTTGCTACACCGACCCCGGTCAGGTGGAAGAATTCGTGCAGCGCACGGGCGTTGACAGCCTTGCGATCGCCATCGGCACGAGCCACGGCGCATTCAAGTTCAAGGGCGACGCGCGCCTTCGTTTCGACATCCTCGACGAAGTCAGCAAGCGTCTTCCCAAATTCCCCATCGTTCTGCACGGCGCAAGCAGCGTGCTTCCCGAATACGTACAGATCATTCAGGCGAACGGCGGCTCGATGCCGGGCGCTAAGGGCGTTCCCGAAGACATGCTGAGAAAGGCGGCGAGCATGGCGGTCTGCAAGATCAACATCGACTCCGACCTTCGTATGGCGTTCACCGCGGCGGTAAGAAAGCACTTCATGGAAAACCCCGCGCACTTCGATCCCCGTCAATACCTTGCCCCCGCCCGCGAGCTCATCAAACAATGCGTCAAGCACAAGCTCGTAGACGTGCTCGGCTGCAACGGCAAAGCGTAAGCCTTTAAACATCTGACGCTGGCCACGAATAGAGATGTGTAGAT
>JAIEBL010000072.1 GCA_029069015.1 Clostridiales bacterium | reverse complement strand
ATTATCACCGCGGTCGCAGCGCTCCTATTAAAGGGGACAAAGCCAGAGCTTGCGTTTGCCGTCACGATTGCAGGCGGCATTATTCTGTTACTCTTCGCCTTTGAAATATTCAAGGGAAGCTTAACAATATTTCAAAAAATTACCGACGTAACGGGAATCGAATCTTCTATCGTAAAAATTTTACTCAAAATGGTTGGGATCGGTTATCTTGTGGAATTTAGCGCGGGAGTCTTAAACGACTTCGGGCAAAACAGCTTGGGGGACAAGCTGGTGTTTTGCGGAAAAATTATCGTACTCGTGCTTGCCGTTCCCATTCTTGAAAGCGTTCTCAATTTGATTGTAAAGCTTTTGGAGTTTGTCTGATGATCGCCTTGAAAGAAACGCTTGTCACGCGGATTCGGCGCGGCGCAAAAAAGATCAAACAGCGTCGGCGGTATTTTTTGCTTTCGCTGTTTCTAATTGTGATTGCCGCACTGTTCCTACCGTTCGGAGCAAAGGGAAGGGGATGGGCAAGTGCAGAGAGTAGCGAGGAAGCGGCGGCGCTCGAACAGCTCGGCGTTACAGTAGAAGAATTGCTCGCCTCACTCGACACCGCGGAGCTTGAAGCCTACTTGAATTCGCTTGCAGACTTTAAAGACGTCTCCTTAAAAGAAAAGCTTCTGAGCTTGATCACGGGCGATTATACACTTGATTATTCCTCGCTGGGGGAATCTATTCTGCACTTCGTCTGGCAGGAAGCGGAGACCATGCTTCCCGCATTTGCGGTCATACTTGCCGTTTCCCTGCTCTGCGGGGTGCTCAATTTATTAAAAAATGGATTTTTGCATAGTACTATGTCTGACATAATAAACTTTGTCGGGTATATTGCTGTTGGGGCAGTCACGTTCGCGTGCCTTGTAGACGTGTTAAAAGGCGGATTTTCCGCCGTTACGAATATGAAGAAGCAGATGGATCTTGTCTATCCGATTCTATTAACTTTAATGGCGGCAAGCGGGGGCGGTGTATCCGCGGCAATGTACCGCCCAGCAGTCGCTTTTATGAGCGGGGCAATCACAAATCTCTTTTCGACCGTTGTCATGCCGATTGCGGTCGTTGTAATTGTTCTATCATTTTTAGGGAATCTGAACGAGGATGTACGCACGGATAAACTCGGTGAATTTTTTAAAAGCGCCAGTAAGTGGGTGGTGGGGCTTGCGCTCGGTATATTCAGCATATTTTTAAGCGTTCAGGGAATCACGGCGGCACAGTACGACGGAATCAGTCTCCGTGCCGCGAAATACGTAATATCGGGTTCTGTTCCGATCGTAGGCGGGTTTCTGTCGGGAGGGGTGGAAATCGTCATTGCGGGAAGCGCGCTCATTAAAAACGCCCTCGGGTCTTTTGCGCTCTTTCTTCTCTTCGGCGTTTTGTTGCGTCCCGTTTTGCTGTTTACGGCGTTACAGCTCTTTCTCAGATTGTCCGCTGCCGCCACGGAGCCCGCCGGCGGAAAAATTTCTTCTTTTCTCTCGAAAATGGCGGGGGACACGGGCTACTTTTTGGCGGCGATTCTCTCCGTAGGCTTTTTATACTTTTTAACGTTGCTTCTTATGCTATTCTCCACGGGGGTCATGTATTGATGAAGGCGTATGTTTTAAGCATTGCGGGAATCGTGCTTGTGATCGCTGCAATTTCGATTATTTCTCCAAGCGGAAAAATGGGGAAAT